>VGXH01000021.1 GCA_016873405.1 bacterium | reverse complement strand
GGAATTCACGCCGGGGGACTAGTGTCCTGAGTCGGAAATACGCGGCCCTTTCGGCGAGGCATCCCGGCGCTCGGCAAGGCGCGACGACGAGAGCGTAGCCCACCTACGCCGAGGAGGAGCAACGCGGCCGAGCGTCGGGAGGGCCGCCGAAAGGGCCGTGTATTTCCGACTCAGGACACTAGCGGAACATCGCCTTGACGTCCCCCCACGCCCGCGGCTCGCCCGGCACGGGCGCTCCGTTCAGCCAGGCGACGTCCGGCGTGCCGTGCGGGTAGCTGCAGACGACCGGCCCGGTCCCGGCATAGAACACGACCGGCAAGCAGCAGCGCAGGCTCGACGGCGACGAAGGACCGAAGGAGATGGTCTCGGGCAGCAGGCTGCCGGTCGTGAGGAACGCGGCCGACAGCAAGGTGCCGCCGGGCAGGGCGGGCTTGGGGACCGCGAACGTGACGCGCTGGTTGACGTTCGTCCCGAGGTTCGTGTCGAAGAACAGGCTCGTCAGCGGGATCGCGAAGTCGGCGGCGGTGCTGGCGATGCCGACCTCGTAGCCGGTGATCACGTCGCCGGACGGCGCCGTCAGCACGATGTAGCTCGCCAGGGCGAAGCCGGGCACGTTCGTCGCGGCGGCCGTGAACAGGCTGAATTCGGACTGGCTGAAGTAGAGGCCCAGGCCATCGTCCTGCGCCCGCGCGGGGCCGGTGGCCAGGAGGCAGGCCAGCAGCGCAATCGGGAACAGGCGCTTCATGCGGTTCTCCCCTTTCGGCGGCTGCGTCCGCCAGCGGCGGCGCGGCCGGTCCGGGCGCGTCGCCGGCCCCGAGCGGAGGCGAGCGGTTTCATCAGACTACGACAGACGATAACCGATTGTCAAATCCCCGTCGGCGCCGCGGGCCCCGTGCCGCTGCCGCCGCCGGCGCCCAGTTCCCGCGCCAGGGTCGCCAGCACCTCGGGATAGAGCTCGCACTCGGCGGTGAACACGCGCGCGGCCAGGCTGCCGACATCGTCGCTGGCCAGCACGGGCACGCGTCGCTGGCCCAGGATGCGCCCGGTGTCGTACTGCGCGTCGACGAGGTGCACGGTGCAGCCGCTCTCGGTGTCGCCGGACGCCAGCACGGCCTGGTGCACCTTGTCCCCGTAGAAGCCCTGGCCGCCGTACTTGGGCAGCAGCGCCGGGTGGATGTTCACGACCGGGCCGGTGAAGCCCGCCGGCGTTTCATAGAGACAGAGGTAGCCGGCCAGGACGATGAGCTGCGGCGCGTGCGGCAGCAGGAAAGCGTTGATCGCGGCGTTGTGCGCCGCGGCGTCGGGGTAGTCGCGGCGGCGGAAGACGCCGAGCGGCAAGCCGGCCTCGCGGGCGACGTCGACCCCGCGCACGTCGGCGCGGCTGGAGACCACCGCCACGATGCGCACAGGCAGCGTGCCCTGCCCGATGCGCTCGAGGAAGTTGCCGAGCGTGCGGCCGCTGCCGGACAGCAGCACGGCCGCGCGAACCGGGTTCACGCGCGCCCTCCCGTCGCCCGCGGCGCGCCGTGCTCGCGCAGATCCTGCCCCAACCGCGCCAGCACCCGGCGGTGCGCGGCGAAGGCCAGCGGCCCGGGCAGGTCGTCCAGCGCGTAGAATCCGGCCTCCTCCGCATCGTCGCCGGCCTGCAGGCGCCCGCCCGTTTCGCGGGCCAGGTAGAAGACGACCACGACCGGCGTGTCCGGCGGCAGCAGTCCCTGTTCGACGGCGTAGAGCCCGGTCAGTTCGACCTCCAGCCCGGTCTCCTCCAGCGCCTCGCGGCGCGCGGTCAGTTCCGCGGCCTCGTCCCACTCCATGAAGCCCGACGGCAGCGACCACTGCCCCCGCTTGGGCTCGAAGCGCCGCTTGACCAGGCAGACGCGCCCCTCGCGCAGCAGCACGATGCCCGCGGCCGGCGCCGGGTTCAGGTACTGCACCAGCCCGCAGGCGGGGCAGGCGGGGCGCTCGCTGCCGCCGTCCAGACGCCGCGCCATCGGCGCGCGGCATTGCGGGCAGTAGCGGAAGACGTGCCGGCCGGCGGGCACCGGGAGGTCCGAGGGTTCCATGTTCACGCCACCTCCCCCCCGGCGCGCCGGCGCCAGGGGCCGAGGCAGGCCAGCGGCAGCCACAGGGCCAGCAGCAGCGCCACCGGGGCGGCGCCCCAGCGCACGTAGCCGGTGCGGGCCTCGCCGGGCGCGATGTCGGCCATGACGATGCCGCGTCGGCCCAGGTCCAGCCAGGACAGCAGCCGGCCGTCGGCGTCGCCGACGAAGCTGATGCCGTTGTTCGCGCAGCGGATCACCGGCACGTCGCACTCGACGGCCCGGATGCGCGCCAGCCAGGCGTGCTGCCGCGGCCCGGCCGTGAACCCGAACCAGCCGTCGTTGGTGATGACGGCCAGGCAGCGGCTGCCGCGGCGCACGCTGTCGCGCGCCAGGCGGCCGAAAACGGACTCGAAGCAGATCAGGCCGCTGAACGGGAAGTGACCCTGCGGCAGCTTCGCCACCATGGCGTGCGCCGGTTCGCCGGGATCCCACTCCGCCTGGCCGACGTTCAGCTGGCCGAGGAAGGGCAGGTAGCGCTGGAACGGCATCGTCTCGCCGATCGGCAGCAGGTGGTGCTTCGCGTAGCGATCGGTGATGAGCCCCGCGGGCGACAGCAGCCCCGACGAGTTGAACAGCCGCATGCGCCCGTCGGTCTGCCGCTCGCCGTCGGGGAAGCCGGCGTACAGCCAGACGCCGCTCTCCCGCGCCACTCCGCGCAGCCAGGCGAGATTCTGCGCATCGAAGCGCACGTAGCCGGGCACGGCCGTCTCGGCCCAGACGACCAGCGCGGCGCCGTCGGCGGCGGCGCGCCGGGTCAGCTCGCCATAGGGGATGCGCGTCGAGTCGATGCGCGCCGGCTCCCACTTGTCGGCCAGCGCCACGTCCGCCTGCACGGCGGCCACGCGCACCGGCCCGCGCGCCAGCGAATCGGCCGCGACCGTGAACGGCCCGCTCACTGGCAGCGGCGGCGGCGCCGGCCGCCAGGCGGCGCCGGCCAGCAGCGCCGCCCAGACCAGCGCCGCGCCGATGCCGAGCGGTCGCCGCGCCTGTTGGGCGCCGGGCGCCACCCAGGCCACCGCCGCGGCCGCCAGGAAGGCGATCCCGCAGCCGAGGCCCAGTTCGCCCGCGCCGCGCACCAGGGCCAGCCATGGCGTGCCGACGGCGCAGGCGCCGCTCAGGCACCAGGGGAAGCCCAGCTCGCCGGCCGCGCGGACCGCTTCCATCGCCGTCCACAGGGCGGGCATCGCCAGCAGCGCCGGCAGGCGGCCCCAGCGGCGCCGCACGCGGCCACACAGCCAGCCCCAGGCCAGGTAGAAGAGCGAGACGTAGAGGATCGTCAGGATCGCCTGGACAGGGACCAGCGCGCTGGGCGGGATGCTCTTGGCCGGGTCCAGCAGGAACAGCCAGTAGAGCAGCGACCCCTGGTGGGCCAGCGCGAAGAACCAGGCCAGGCGGGCCGGACGGGGCGCGTCCAGCGCCAGCGCCATGAGCATCGCCAGACCGGCCGGCACGAGCAGTCCGGTCCAGGCATGCGGCGGCAGCCCGCCCGTGACCAGCAACCCCGCGAGCAGGGCCAGGCCCGTGGCGCGCGAGGGACGCCGGGGCAGCAGGCGCCGGCGGGCAGGGACAGGGACGCGCATGCGCGGAACATAACCACGCGCGCGCGTCCCTGTCCAGCGAGCGCGGGGCCGCCGCGCCGCGTCAGCCGGGCTCCGCCGCGATGAGGTCCAGCATCCCGTAGCGCGCGATCTTCTTGTAGAGCCCCTGGCGCGAGACCCCGAGCCGGCGCGCGGCCGCGGCCTTGCGGCCGTCGCAGGCGGCGATCGCCTTGCGGATGAGGTAGCGCTCAAGCAACTCGGCGGCCTGGTCCAGCGCGCGCAGCGTGCCGAGATCGGCGGCCTCGACGTGCTCGGCGTCGGCGCCGCGGATCTCCGGCGACAGGTGCGCGGCGCGCAGCACCGGCTCGTCGGGGAAGAGCGCCGACAGGCGCTGCGCCTCGTTCTCCAGTTCGCGGACGTTGCCCGGCCAGCGCCAGCGCTGCAGCGCCGACAGCGCTTCCTCGGTGATGCGCGTCTTGTCCAGGTTGCGCCCGCACTTGTGCAGAAAGAACGCCAGGAGCGGCGCCACGTCCTCCGGACGGTGGCGCAAGGGCGGAATCACGATGCTCACCACCTTCAGGCGGTAGTAGAGGTCCAGGCGGAAGCGTCCCTCCCGGATCTCGCCCGGCAGGTCCTTGTGCGTGGCGGCGACGAAGCGCAGGTCCACCGGCACGCTCTTGAGCTCGCCGATCCGGCGGACCTGGCGTTCCTGCATCACGCGCAGGAGCTTGATCTGCAGCGCCAGCGGCATGTCGCCGATCTCGTCCAGGAAGAACGTGCCGCCGCTGGCGGCCGCGAGCAGGCCCTTCTTCTCGGTGGCGGCGCCGGTGAAGGCGCCGGCGCGGTGGCCGAAGAGCTCGGACTCGAACAGGGTCTCGGGCAGGGCCGCGCAGTTCTGGCCGATGAACGGCCCGGACGCGCGCTCGCTGCTCAGGTGCAGCGCCCGCGCGATGATCTCCTTGCCGGTGCCGCTCTCCCCGTGCAGCAGCACGTTGACGCCGCTGCGGGCGATGCCGGCCAGGCGCTGGCCGAGGCGCACCATCTCCGCGCTGCAGCCGACGCAGCCGGGGATGCCGGCCACGGTCAACGGCCGCGGCAGCGGCACCGTGGGTCCGCCGCCGTCGAGCCGCAACAGGGTCGGCGCCCGGTAGGGACGCCGCGCCGCGCGCGCGTCCTCCCCCGGCGCCCCGGACGCCGTCCCGCGCGGACGACCACCGGTCTGCGCGCCCCCACCACCGGCCGGCAGAGGGAACAGGGTCGGCTGGCCGAGCGTCTCGCCCGGCACCGGTCCCTGCGGCGCGAGCGCCCCGAGCACCGGCGCCAGCCGCGGCACCAGACGCTGCGCCCACAGGAAGATCCCCTCGCGCCAGGGCTCGGCGGCGTCCATCCACACGCCCAGGCAGCCGGCGACCTGGCCCTCCTCGCGCAGCGGCTCGACCCACAGCGCGGTGTCGCGCCCGCGTTGGATCAGTTCCTCCCGATCGTCGGCCATCGCCCGCAGCAGGCTGCCCAGCGGCGGCCGTCCGGCCAGGCCGTCGCGCCGGGCCAGGCCCCAGTCCCAGGCCAGCAGCAGTCGCAGCGGGGCAGACGCCTCCCGCCCGTCGCGGCGCACGACCCAGACGGCCGCGCCGCGGCCGCCGTGCGGAAAGGCCCGCAGTTCCTCATCCCAGAATGTGGCTCGCTCCATCGCTCCTCCCGTCGGGTGGGGTACGGCCCGGCCCGGGGCAGGAGTCGTGCCCCCGCCCGCGGTCACCGCCGTCGACGAGCAAGAAGCTGGCGGAAGGGGACTTCGGGCGGCGCCCAGGCGTGTTCGGGGATGACGCGTGTCCCGCCTGTGCCGCGGCGAGCCCGCGGCCCGCGGCGCGGGCGGGACACGCACGGCGCCGGCGGCGCCGCCGGAGGATTGGCGGGTCTTGCGTTCCGACCGGGACCCCGCGCTCAGCCGTCGGCCGGCCAGGGCAACGCGACCTTGCGCGCGCCCGGCTTCACCTCGCCGATCAGCACGGCGTCCAGGCCGGGCACGCCCCCCAGGTCGCAGTCCGGCGGGGTGACCACCACCATCCCGATGCCCATGTTGAAGACGCGGTACATCTCGGGCTCGGAGACCTGCCCCAGCTCGGCGATGAGGCGGAAGATCGGCAGCGGCGCCCACGCCGCAGGGTCGACGTGGACGCACAGGCCGTCCGGCACCACGCGCGGGATGTTGTCGGGAAAGCCGCCGCCGGTGATGTGCGCCAGCGCGCGCACGGCGGGCCGGCCGCAGGCGTCCCAGATGGCGCGCACGTGCGGCAGGTAGCTGCGGTGCACCGCGAGCAGCGCCTCGCCCACGCTCGCGCCCCCGAGCTGCGCGGGCCTGTCGGCCACCGACAGCCCGCCGCGCTCGAACAGCGCCTTGCGCGCCAGCGAGTAGCCGTTGGTGTGCAGGCCGGTGCTGGGCAGGCCCCAGACGCGGTCGCCGGCGCGCATCGCGCTGCCGTCGATCACGTGCTCGGGCAGCACGCGGCCGACGATGGTGCCGGCCAGGTCGAACTCGCCGTCCCGGTAGACGCCGGGCATCTCCGCCGTCTCGCCGCCCAGCAGCGCGCAGCCGTTCTCGCGGCAAGCCTGGGCGAAGCCGGCCAGCACCTGCGGCAGCACCGCTTCGTCCAGTCTTGCAGTCGCGAAGTAGTCCAGGAAGAAGAGCGGCTCGGCGCCCTGCACCAGGATGTCGTCGACGCAGTGGTTGACCAGGTCCTGCCCCACCGTGTCGTAGCGCCCGGCCTGGACGGCCACCATCACCTTGGTGCCGACGCCGTCGACGCTGGCCACCAGCAGGGGCTCGCCCGGCGCCGGCTGGAACAGGCCGCCGAAGGCGCCGATCTCGTTGCGGACGCGGGCGTCCCAGGTCGAGCGCACGTGCTCGCGGCTGCGGGCCAGCGCGCGCGTGGCGGCGTCGATGTCGACCCCGCTGTCGGCGTACTTCATGGCGGTCCTTTCGGGGCAGTCACGAGTGCGCGGGCGGCGGTCCTGGCTCCGGCCGGGGACGGGAACGCCGGCGCGGGGATGATAGGATCCCCCGGCCGGCGGTTCAAGGCGGCACCTGGCGTGGCGGCTCCTGGCGTGGCGGCACCTGGCGTGGCGGCTCCTGGCGCGGCGCCTTCTGGCACGGCGCCTTCTGGCGCTGTGCCTCCTGACGCGGATCCGGTCAGGCGGTCGCCTCGTCCTCGCGCACGGCGTACAGGCCCAGGCGCCGATTGAGCGCGTCCAGCACCGCGTGGACGACAGCCTGCTGGCGATTGTGGCGCAACGCGCAGGCTCCCAGCAGCGTCTCGGTGCGGCGGGACTCGACCAGGTCCACGGCCGCGAGAACCGTCGCCTGGCCACCCACCGTGTCGAGCCGCGCCTCGCGCAGGTGCAGCAGGACCGGCAGGGCGAGCAGCAGGCCCGCGGCCTCGAGCGTCGCCCGCGCGATGCAGAGCAGATCGGCATCGGCATGGCCGGCGGCCTCGGCCGCGCCGGCGGCTTCGCGGCCCCCGGCCGCCAGAACCACCTCGGCGCGGACCGAGTGGTCCGAACTGAGCAGGCTCACGCCGCGGCAGATCGGGCGGGGAAAAGCGTCCTGCGCGACCAGCACCGCGGGCGCGGGCGGTTCGGCGGGGGTTGCCGGCACGGCGGCCGCGGTCAGGGGCGTCGTCCCCGCCCGAGGCGGCAGGAAGGTGACGCCCGTCGCCGGCGGCATCGTCGAACCGAGCGCCGAGGGGTCCATCGGCGGCTCAGGCGCGCCGGAGCCCGGCGGGCCGGCGGGCGGGCGCGGGCCGTCGACCACCTGCACGACGCCGATCTTCTTGTAGTAGACGTCCATCTGCAGGCGGGCCTTCAGCAGGCTCTCGACGTCGCGCACGATCAACCGCGGGTCGCGGTCCATTCCCGCCACGACATGGACGCCGGCGATCTCGCCCTGCTCGTCCAGGTCGATCTTGCACTGAAGCACGCCCTTGATCTGCGCGATCCAGCGTTGGGCGTCGTGCACCCAGGCGTCACGCTCGTTCGGCTCCCACTCCAAGTCGGATGCTCCGCGGGGCTGGGGGTACGCAAGGATCGCTGGTCCCGGCGGATCTTACCACACCGCTAATCTTCCCACAACCCGGTTTCCCATCTGACGAAACGGCAAGGGGTAGCGCGGGCGCGTCGCCTCCGCAGGCGCGCCGCGCCGCGCCGCGCCGCCGCCCGGCTCCGGACGGGGGACCGCCCCTCAGGGGCACATCATCGCGCGCAGCGCGCCGAGCCGGCGCTCGTGGGCTGCGTCGTCGGCCCGAAGCAGGCCCTCCACGCTGAAGCCCTCCGGGCAGAAGCTGGCGGTCACCGTGCCGTCGAGCATCGCCCGCCGGAAGGCGGCGTCCGGGTCGTCGCGCCCGACGCCCGCCAGCGCGAGGGAGCCCATGAAGCCGCCGGCGAAGCAGTCCCCCGCGCCGGTCGGATCGATCACATCGTCGAGGATCAGCGCCGGCACCGCCAGCACGGACTCGCGGCCGAAGAACAGCGCGCCGTGCTCGCCCTTCTTGACGACGATCCGCGAGGGGCCCATCGCCGCGATCGCAGCGGCGGCGCGGCCGAGGCTGCGCTGTCCGGTCAGCAGGCGCGCCTCGCCCTCGTTGACCAGCAGCACGTCCACGCGCCGCAGGATGGCGCGCAGCAGTTCGGGCGTCGTCTCGATCCAGAGGTTCATGGTGTCGAGCGCCACGAGCCGCGGCCCGCGCATCAGGTCCAGCACGCCGGCCTGCAGTCCCGGGTGGATGTTGGCCAGGAACAGGTACTCGGCGTCGCGCCAGGCGGCGGGGATCTCGGGCCGGAAGTCGGCGAACACGCCCAGCTCCGTCGCCAGCGTGTCGCGCTCGATCAGGTCCGCGTGGTATCGCCCCGACCAGTGGAAGCTGCGGCCGGGCACGCGGGCGATGCCGGCGATGTCCGCGTGGCGACCGAGCAGCGCCAGGTCCTCGTCCCGGAAGTCGTCGCCGACCACGCCCACGCAGCGGACGGGCCCGCGACCGCGGGCGGCGACGGCGAAGAAGCTGGCGCTGCCGCCGAGCTGGCGCTCGCGCCGCTCGCGGGGCGTCTCGACGGTGTCGTAGGCGACCGATCCCACCACCACGATCGACATCTCAGTCCCTCTTTTCCATCTTCTCGGGCGCCTCGACGCCGATCAGGTCCAGCAGCACGCGGATCACATGCCGCGTCACCAGGCTGAGCTGCAGCTGCGAACGCCGCCGCTCCCCGGGCTGCTCCAGGATCCGCTTGCACTTCGTGTAGAACTCGTTGTAGAGCGCCGCGATCTCGTCCGCGTAGACGGTCAGGCGGTGCGGCTCGCGCGCCCAGGCCGCCGAGACGATCACCCGCGGCAGGCGGATCAGCTCGGCCACGAGCGCCCATTCCGCCTCGTGCTCGAGGTGCGCCAGGGTGGCCGCCTCCGGCTCGCCCGCGTCGATGCCGCGGGCGGTCGCCTCGTTCAGCAGCGAGCAGATGCGCGCGTGGGCGTACTTCACCTTCAGCACCGGGTTCTTCTCGGTCTGGTCCTTGGCCAGGTCCAGATCGAAGTCCAGGTGGCTGTTCGGCCGGCGGGTCAGGAAGATGTACTTGGTGACGTCGGCGCCCACCTCGTCGATCAGGGCATCCATCGTCACGAACGAGCCCGCGCGCTTGGACATCTTGATGGGCTGGCCGCCCTCCAGGAAGGTCACGTGCTGCAGGATCTGCACCTCCAGCCAGCCCTCCTCGATGCCGAGCGAGGTCATCGCCCCCTGCATGCGGCTGATGTAGCCGTGGTGATCCGGGCCCCAGAAGTCGATCGCGTGCTCGAAGCCGCGCTGGAACTTGTGGTAGTGGTAGGCGATGTCGGCCAGGAAGTAGGTCGGCCGGCCGTCCGCCCGCACCAGCACGCGGTCCTTCTCGTCGTCGTGCGTCGTCGACTTGAACCAGACGGCGCCGTCCTCGTCGTAGACGGCCTCCAGCTTGCGGAGGCGTTCCAGCGCGCGCTCGAGGCGCCGGGTCTCGTGCAGCTCCGACTCGAAGTACCAGGTGTCGAAGCGCAGCCCGAACCGGCGGCAGGTCTCGCGCTGCCAGCCGAGGATCTTCATCAGCGCGTACTTCGAGAAGCAGCGCACCGACTCGTACTCCGGCAGGCGGCGCCAGTCATCCGCGCAGCCCGCCGGCGCGGTCACGCGCTGGAAGCTCTCGTCGTTGAAGGCGCCGGCGGCGGCGCGGATGGCCGATTCGTCCTGCTGCATCAACTCGGCCGCCATCAGCTCCAGGTATTGCCCGTGGTAGCCCTCGTCGGGAAAGGCGACCGGTTCGCCCAGCAACTGCAGATACCGCGCACGCAGCGACTGGCCGAGCAGTTCCACCTGCCGGCCGGCGTCGTTGACGTAGTACTCGGCATGGGCGTCGTAACCCACGGCCTCCAGCAGCCGCACCATCGTCATGCCGAAGGCGCCGGCGCGCGCCGAGACGACGTTGAGCGGTCCGGTCGGGTTGGCGCTGATGAATTCGACGTTGATGCGCTTCCCGCCGGCGGTGCGGATCTTCGCCAGCGCGCCGCCCGGATCCCAAGTCTCCAGCAGGAGCTCGACCTGGTGCCGCCGCGCGATGCGGAAGTTGATGAAGCCGGGTCCGGCGATCTCGACCGACTCGACGACCTCGCGCTGGAACTGCGCGGCCGCCGCGATCTCGCCGGCCAGCTCGCGCGGCCGGCGTCCCAGGCGCTTGCCGAGCACGAGCGCGACATTCGTGCTCAGGTCGCCGTGGCCGCGGTCCCGCGGCTTTTCGAGTTCGACTTCGACGTCCTCCTCGAACACCCCGTACTTCTCGAGCACGGCCAGCAGGCCCTTCCTGATCAGGTCCTCAAGCATGGTTCCCCGTCTCCCGCTCGGCCCCGCCAAGGGCGGCGCTCACGAAGGTCAGGCCCGGCTGGCGCGCCGCCACCTCGGGCGACGCGAACCACGCCGGCGCCAGGTCGAGCCGCGGCGCGTCGCCCCACAGCCGTTCGAGCTGAAAGTAGTCGCGCGCGCGCTGGTGGAAGACGTGCACCACGACATCGAAGAAGTCCAGCAGCACCCAGCGCCCTTCGTTCAGGCCCTCGACCGAATGCACGTGATGCCCGGCCGCCGCCAACTCGTCGTGCGCGTGCCGCGCGGCGGCCTGCACCTGCGTATCGGCGCCGCCCGAGGCGATCACGAAGAAGTCGCAGACGTCCGAGCAGCCGCGCAGGTCCAGCACGACGACTTCGTCCAGCTTCTTCTCGAGCAGGTGCCACGCGCACCGTTCGGCCAGCGCGTAGGCGGGCGAGTCGTCGGGCAGGCTCCGCTGCGGCGACGCCGCCGGTCCGGGAACGGTCTGGTCGGTTTGCATGCTGCCGCCTAGTTGAGCCGGTTGATGACGTATTCGACCGCGACCGCCAGCAGGTCCTTCTGGGGACCGGAGGCGACCGGGCCGAGCGCTTCCTTGGCGGCCTCGCCGAACCTGCGCGCGGTGGCGAAGGCATAGTCGACGCCGCCGTACTCGGTGACGAAGGCGCACACCTCGGGCCAGCACGCGGCCCGCTCCCGGCGACCGCGGAGGCCCGACAGTTCCTCCAGGCGCGCCCGCGCCGCGGGCGGAGCCTGGCGACGGGCGGCGATCAGGGGCAGCGTGATCCGCCCCTCCTCCCAGTCCTGGCCGGTGGGCTTGCCCAGCCGGCGCTCGTCGCCCAGGTAGTCGAAGACGTCGTCGGTGATCTGGAAGACGCGGCCGGTATGCGCGCCGAAGTCGCCGAACTCGCCCTCGCAGCCGCTCAGGCGGCGGTTGAAGGAGACGCCGATCCGGCAGGAGCTCTCGATCAGCGAGGCGGTCTTCTGGTAGATGATCTGCAGGTAGCGCTCCTCGCTGATCGCCCCC
>VGXH01000020.1 GCA_016873405.1 bacterium | reverse complement strand
GCGCCGGGGACAGGACCCAGATCTTCCCGCCCCCCACGACGAAGGACCCCGGCACGATCTACGACGGCGCCCGCGGGAATCCCGGCTGGGCCGCCAAGTTCGCGATGTTCGACAGCGCCGTACGCGACATGGGCTGGCGTTACCCGGCGGTCGAGGTCGCGATGGACAAGCTCTGCTACATCGACGCCGGCGCCGAGGTGAACGCGTACCTCGCCATGATGACGGCGCTGGAGCGCGATTTCCCCGCCACGCGATTCGTCTACCTGACGATGCCGCTGCAGAGCACGGCCGCCATGGACGCCTCGAACATGACGGCCATGAACTACAACCAGGTCGTGCGCGCCCACTGCGCGGCCCCGCGCCGCGTGCTTCTGGACATAGCCGACATCGAGTCGCACGACCCTGCCGGGAACCCGATCACGTTCACCTCCGGCGGCGACACCTACCAGCGCCTGTGGAGCGGCTACACCTACGACGGCGGGCACCTGAACGCCGTCGGCGCCCGCCGCGCGGCCCTCGGCTGGTACGCGGTCGCCGCGGCCATCGTCACGGACACGTCCGCCACGCCGCTGCCGGCGGACCCGGAGGCGGTCGCCATCACCTCCATCGCGCCCAACCCGGTCCAAGCCGGCACGACGATCCGCTTCCGGCTGCAGCGACCCGGATCGGTCCGCCTGTCGCTCTACGACGTGCGCGGGCGCGAGGTGGCGCAGTTGATCGACGCCGACCTGTCCGCCGGCGACCATGTATGCCACTGGGACGCGCGGGACGCGGGCGGCCGCCGGCTGTCGGCGGGGATGTACTTCGCGCGCCTGCAGGGGGGCGCCGCCGCCCATTCGCGGCGGTTCGCGCTGGTGGAATAGGCGGCGCGGACAGCGGGCCGCAGTTGCGCCGGCGCAACGGTGGCGGGGCCGTGGGGATTGCGCCGGCACAAGTCGAGTTGAGCCCACCCGGGCATTTGACTAGCCCGTCCTCACCTCTCTCATCGGAGGCCGCCATGTCAGAGAAGTTCCGGCTGACCGCAGTCCTGTTGCTGCTCGCCGCACTCCCGCTCGTCGCTCACGCGTCCGACCAAGAACGCCCGCTCGGTGTGGGCGCGGTGAAGGCGCTCACCTTGGATCTGATGTATCAGGACACTCACGCGACCACACCCTGGGCCTATCCCCCCCCGGCCGTGTTCCAGGGCTTGAGCGGGGGAGCAATGCTCGGGCTCGGCGTGACGTATCACCAGCCGCTGGACACCAATTGGCGCGGCAAGATCGGTGGCGGCATTCCCATCATCAGCGGAAGCGAAGTCGAAGCCGTCGGCGGCGGATTCACCGGGAAGTTCTCCGGTTGGAACGTCCGCGCCGGACTTGACTACGTCCATCCGCTCAACGAGAAGCTCTCGATCTACGGCGGTGGCAGCCTGTTCTACTCCTCGTCGAAGCTGACCCTGGAGGACAACGACGGCAGCTTCGAAGGCGAGCCTCTCAACATGTTCGGCTTCGAGCCCGCCATTGGCTGCGAGCACCGCTTCGGTGGCCGCACGGGGTTCTACGGCGAGTTCTACAGCCAGTTCGGCCGGGCCTCGACCGAAGTGGGAACCACGAAGTACGGCCAGTGGATCAAGTACGGCTGTTGGCGCGGCGGGTTGCTCGTCTTGTTCTGAGCGTCGATGCGCAAGAGACGGGTGGGGTGCGCAGTCGCCCCACCCGTCCGCGTCAGCGCCGAGCAATTCCGGACAACACGAACTTCAGCACCTTCACGCGCAGGCCCCACTCCGACTACTCGCCGATCGTGCCGGTCAGCGCCGTCGCCCGGTCGAGCAGGTCCTCGAGCAGCGCGTCGTGCAGCGGCTCGAACACCAGCGGCCAGCTCACCAGCGCCGGGCCGCGAGCCTCCATGGCGATGGTGTGCACGAGTTCGCTGCTGTCAACGCCGGTGGTCTAAGGCAGCACCTCGAATGTGTGCGAGACGTCGAAGCCGGCGGGCGCGAGGAAGCGCAGCACGAGCTTGCGGCCGGGCTCCACGCCCGTCACCTCGTATCGGATCGGGCCGTGCCCACCACGCGAGCCCACCGCCAGCGGCACGCGGTCGAAGCGCACCCGCGGCCAGGAGTCGGCGGGCCAGAGCAGGTCGTCGCGCGTGCCCAGCGTGAGCAGCACCGCCCAGACGTCGGCTGGCGACGCGGCCAGCAGCACGCCTGGAAGCCGCGGTTGCGGAGCGCGGCCAGCGCCTCGAGCGTCTCGCGCGTGATGGGGCGCAGCGTGACCGGCCCGGCCTCGGTGGCCACCACGCGCGGCGCCAATTCAACGCATTCGCGGACACACGCCGCCATCCGCCGCGCTGCTTTGGCTGCGGCCCGTTCCGGTTCCGCTGTCGGGGGATCACTCCCAGCCGTCCGCCCCTGCCCCGCAGTCTGGTCCATCTCCGGGCAGTCGTCGGTGGCGGTTGTCTGGTCGAATCCGAACTCCAGCTGCGGCGGCGACCGCGCCGGCAGTACCGCCGGCGGCCGCGCCCTGTCGCCGCTGTGTTCGAGGATGCGCTCGACAGTCGGCCGGTCCAGCACGAACGCGATGAAGCGCATCGGCTCACCGCATTTCGGGCATCTCAGGGGAAGGCATTCGCAGATCCGCACCAGCAGCGGCGCCCAGCAGCGGGCTGCGGCGCGGGGCCGAGTCGACAGGCTCGGCTTGCCTTAACGGCAACGGGCGCAAGGCCGACGGGGTTTTGGGGAGGGGCAGCGAACTGCCAAAGACGGGTCCAGGCCGTCCCTATGCGTTCGGTAGTGGGTGGGTCAGTCTGAAATCGACCCACTACCGGCTGCCCCCGAATGTTGACTCGATCGCTCTCGTATGGTACGATCAGCCAGTTCATGGGTCTGCTTGCCGCGCCCCTTAAGTCGGAGGAGATCGCCATGCGCTTTCGCTCGAACTTACTGGTAGCTGCTGTTTCGTGCGTCCTTTCCGCCGGCGTTGCCTTTGCCGGAGCAAACCCCATCCCCGGTGTCGGTGTGGTCATCAAGAGGAACCCCGGCAGTGGGGGATACGCCGTTGTTCCCGGCGGGTTCTTCGGGCCGGGATCAGAGCCGTTCACGGGGTTCGTCCCCATGGAGGGACGTTGCAGCCATGAGTGCGGCGGTTGCGATAACGACTGCGCCGGCCGCGAGGGCGATCCCGACGGACGCATCGACTACGAAGCGGATTTCGCAACCGGGCCTTTCACGATGATCATGCAGCCCACCGTGATGCATTCCATCGCGCCAATCCTGGTCCGCATCAACGGAGTCGATTCGTTCTTCGACGTGTTCGTGACCATCAGCGGTCAAGGACCGTCGTCGGACGATCCTATTCCGGGCATGCTGCACCTGCCGCCTGGCGAGTCGCTGGATACCGGGACATCGTCTGTAGTGCTCGGGAGTTCCCTCGATCTCCATTGCACATTCACCTTTTTCGACCACAGCACCGGTATGGCGGCGGGCTCGGCCCTCGAGCAGGACTTCCACATGACGCTCGATAATGCAGCGCTGCCCATCACGCGCGTCGCGGATGGAACTCCAGGCGGGCGCATCGTGCTTGGTCTGAGTGGTTCGGGTGTGGTTCCGTTCCAGTACTCGAGTGCAGACGGACTCGTGATGACGATGCTCTCGCTCTACGACTCGGGGGCGGTCACTGTGCAGGAATCTCCGTGGGGCTGGGTGAAGGCACAGTATCGCTGATATGGAGTGACCCAAGTCACGGGCCGTCTTCCGTCAGGGAGGCGGCCCTTTCCTTGTCGGTTCAAGGTCACGACGGGCGGGGAAAGCGGACGAGGCAGGACGCTTCGACGACGCGTCACTCTGATATTCGCGGGCTCCGCCGGCGCACCGGTTCCGTGCCGCATGACCGTACTCCGTCGGGAGGTACCGCTGTCTTGTATCGCGAGTTATGGGCTGCTCGGCCCAGTCGCTTGACACCGCCGGCGGCCGGGTCGGCTCGCCGATGTGCTCGAGGATGCGCTCGACAGTCGGTCGGTCCAGCACGAACGCGATGACCCGCATCGGCTCACCGCACTTCGGGCATCTCAGGGATAGGCATTCATAGATCCGCACCAGCAGCAGCGCCCAACACCGGGCCGCGGCGCGGCGCAGGTTCGCCAGAGGCGAAGGCGCATCGGGTTCGGCCGGCTCGGCCGTCGGCAGCCCCATCCTCGCGCGCGCCTGGTCAAGCAACTGCAGCGTGGCCCCAGCCGGCCCGGCTGAAGCCGTCACCGCCGCGCGCAGGGCCGCGTTCGGCGCCAGCACGCCGCAGTAGCGGTGCTTGTGCAGGCGGGGCGACGTCACCAACTGGGCCAGAAGGTCCAGCAGCTTGATCGACGTCAGCAGCAGGTCCGTGCGGTCGTCGGCAGTCGGGGCGGCTCAGGCTGTAGACCAGGGTCTGCTCGTTGAGGCAGCCCAGCCGCTCGAGGCCCTGGCGGTCCCGGCCCGGGATCGTCACCGAGGCGTCGACCGACCAGCCTCCGGCGTAGCGCTCGGCGAGGCGCGACGACGAGAGCGTAGCCCACCTACGCCGGGGAGGAGCAACGCGGCCGAGCGTCGAGAGGGCCGCCGAAAAGGCCGCGTCTTTCCGACTCAGGACACTAGCTGCCGCTCAGCATCCGGAATGCCGCCCTCACCCGCGCCTTGATCGGGATGGTGCCCGGCGCGATGAACTCGCCCGCTTCCGCAGGGCCGCCCGCGGACATGGCGACGTTGCTGAATGTCGGCCGGTAGGGCATCCCGCCGTCGAGTTGCTCTTCCTCGACGAACAGGGGTTCTCCCAGGCGCACGCCGAGGGCGTCCGCGATCGCCTGTGCCTTGTTCCGCGCGGCCGTCACAGCCGCGATGCGCGCTTCGTTCTGATGGCGGATACGGTCCGCCACGCCAAGATCGACGCTGCGCACCGTGACGCCGGGAAGACCGGAGAGACCGATCCAGACGTTGGCGTACTCGTTGAGGTCGGCAAGGGTGAAGCTCACGTCCGTGGAGGCGAAGGCGCCGTCACGCACGCGCCGGCCCTGGGACTCGGTCCAGTTCTCGCCGAGTTGCATGCGGGACGTCTGGATGGTGGAGTCGGCGACGCCGCTGAACTTCAGCAGCGACAGGACGGACGCGACCTGCCCGCCGTGGGCCTTGGCCGCGGCGCCGCCCTGCGAGGCGGTGGTGCGGACGTTGACCACCCATGACATCTGGTCCGGCGCGACTTCGCGCGTCGCCGTTCCGTAAACCGTGATATGCTGGGCCGCGAACTCGTCCGCGGCTGCCGGCAAGGCGCCGAACAGCAGCAACAAAGCCAGGCTGGATCGTCGTATCATGATCGCTCTCCTCGGTTCGGGGTCATCGTGGCGCTGCGCTGGAACGACGATCTCGCCTCGAGGTTCCTCCTGGCCGGACTCGAGGCTTCGATCAGGCCGGAGGAGCGGATGAACCACCGGATGACGATCGCCGCGCTCGCTCTGGCCGCGACCCTCGCCACTGGCGACACCGTGCGGGCGCAGGAGGGGATAGGCGTTCCAACCCGCCGTTTCCCTCGCCAATCCCTCGCGATGGCGCCCCCTCACACCCCCTGAGTATCCCGGGACAACCAATCCGGAATCTGGTGCAGTGAGTGGGGGAAGATCAATGCGTGCCTCCTGATCCAGACGCAAGCCGGCCCCCTCTCGTTGGGGGGACTATGCCCGGCCTGCCGCCACCTTGACGGAAGGAAGGTGCGGGAAACCGGCCGTCGCGTCAGCTACAAATGGGGTGACGCGCTACACCCGGCCGGCCTTGCCGCCGACAACCCCCTGCTCTCGCGCGCCTGCTCGAGCAGCTGGAGCGCCGCTTCCACCGGCCCGGCCGACGCCGTCACCGCCGCGCGCAGGGCCGCGTTCGGCGCCACCACGCCGCAGGTGCGGTGCTTGTGCAGACGGGGCGGGGTCACCAGTTGGGCGAGCAGGTCCAGCTACTCGATCGGCGTCAGCAGCGGCTCCGTGCGGCCGTGGCGGCGCAGCCAGCGCAGGCCGCGGTGGCGCATCTCCGCTTGAACGGCTTCGAGGTCTCTCGGCTCCAGATCGAGCGCTGGGTGGAGCAGCGTGCGCGCGCGTGGATGTGTTCGACGTGAGGAGCCGGATCGTGCGGTCGCTGCTGGACGCGCCGCTGCCGGCGGGGCCCGCGCAGCTGGCGCAGGACGGGCGCGATGACGACGGCCAGGCGATGGCCGCCGGCGCCTACCTGGCCCGCGTGCTGGCGGACGGAGGATCCGGCCGGGTCCGCCTCATGCCCGCGAAGTTCCCCGCTCCGGGCGGCCAATAGCCCGCCCGGGTCATTTCAGCATGGTCAGGCGCCGGGTATCGGCAGACGGCCCGGCCTCGAGGCGGCAGAAGTACACCCCCGAAGCCACCCGCCGCCCGCGATCGTTCAGTCCGTTCCAGACGACGTCGTGGCTGCCCGCCTGCCGTTCCTCATCGACGAGCACCCGCACGAGGCGGCCGGTGATGTCGAAAACAGCAAGCTTCACGTCCGCCGGTTGCGGCAGGTCGAACGCGATGGTCGTCAGCGGATTGAACGGATTCGGCACCACGCGGGTGATGGTGGAGGCCGCACGCGATCCGACCGGCGCCGCGGCACCCGACGTCGCGCAGCCGGTGGCGTGCATGTTGTGGCGGACCGACTCCCAATAGGATGTGCCGTACGCGAACGAGCTGCCCTCGCCCCAGACGATTCGCGGCTCGGATCCGTGGTCGCTGAACGAACTGTACGTGTGGCCCGAGAGCGCCGGCGCCCCGTCGTAGGAGACGTGCACCCCGCCCGATGGCAGGATGACGACCCGGTACGTGTGGAAGGCACCGTCCGTGTCCACCGATGCGGCGATGATGCCGGCGCACTCCCCGTCCGTCAGGATGATCTGATCGACCCCGATGAAGAAGAGGATGCCGACGCCCGGGCCGGTCGTGATTGCGACCCACGACCCGTCGCGGAAGGTACCGCAGGGCTCGCACTCGCCTCGCGCTTGCATGCGCAGCCGCGCCTCGACCACGATCGTGTCCGGTACCGCGATGTCGGCGCCCTGCTGCAGGTACACGGCGTTCATGGCGCAGGCGGTCGTATGGATGCGCAGCGCGCCCGCGCTGAAGGCGGGTATGGAGTCGCTGGTCGCGAACGTCCACGGCGGGCAGGCATCCTGGGGCAGGATGCCGAAGGATGCGTTCCAGACGCAGTCGGCCGCCAGACTCCGGCAGGTCGGGATCAGCAGGAAGGCGAGCGCCGCCATCGCGATGCAACGTCTCATGACAGGTACCGTTCCCGCGTTCAGGCGGCCACCGATTCAATGCCGATATAGATCATGATTGTCGCACGCCGGGCGTCCCGAAGTCCATAAGGAACAGGCATTCCAACCCACCGTCTCCCTCGCCAATCCCTCGCGATGGCGCCCCCTGCCCCGCCGTCGGGTCCAGGTCAGGCCGGTCTCCGCCCGCGGGCGTCTGGTCGAACGGCAGCGTGCCCTTCGGCGGGCCGCGGCGCGGCGCAGTTTCGACAGCGGTTACGGCGGGTCGGGCTCGGCCGGCCTCGCTGCCGAGAGCCCCAAGCTCGCGCGCACCTGCTCGAGCAGTTGGAGCGTCGCCTCCGCCGGCCGGGCCGACGCCATCACCGCCACGCGCAGGGCCGCGTTCAGCACCAACACGCCGCAGTGGCGGTGCTTGTGCAGGCTGGACGGGGTCACGAGTTGGGGACGCCTCGAACGAGGCTGCCATGAACAACAACCAGGTCGTGCGCGCCCGCCATCACCTCCGTTGCGCCCAACCCGGCCCAGGCCGGCACGACGATCCGCTTCCGGCTGCAGCGCCCCGGAGCGGTCCGCCTGTCGCTCTACGACGTGCGCGGGCGCGAGGTGGCGCAGTTGATCGACGCCGACCTGTCCGCCGGCGAGCACGCCTGCCACTGGGACGCGCGGGACGCAGACGGCCGCTGGTTGTCGGCGGGGATGTACTTCGCGCGCCTGCAGGCAGGCGTCGCCGCGCATTCGCGGCGATTCGCGCTGGTGGAATAGACGGCGCGGACGGCGGGGCGCAGTTGCGCCCTTCTAGAAAGAGTCAAGCTATTCCCGCAGCCTGAGGCGCTTTTGCGCAGACCCTTCTGGGCCTCCGTCTCCGGAGGCTCTGCCCCGAACCTGCTTGCCCGCCCGAACGTCATGCTTCGCCGGGCGGCCTGGCAGCCATGTCAGCCGTCTGAACGGGTTGGTCCACTCGCTTCTTCGAGCTCGCTCTCGGCGGCTCAGGAGGTTCGTCGGAAGGTGGCGACGGTCGGGCGCAGGTGCTTCCGGGCGCACAGCGCAACTCGGTCGTTCACCCTCTCTGGACCCGATCAGACGATCTGTTCCGTCGGTCGCTTTGTTACCGCGCGATCTTCAGTTCAACGTCCAAGGCACCGCTGCAGGTCGAACGGCTCATCTCGCCGCAGCGAGACCGCCACCCCCACCAGCAGCTTCCTGGCCAGCATCATCCGCACCTTGTTCTTGTGCAGACGCTGCTTCTTCGGTGCTGCCCACGCCGAGACCAGGTCGTCGCGGGCCATCAACCGCACTGACCACTGACCAAGCACAGAACGCAGGCTGCGGCTGCCACGCTTCGTCATCCGCCCGTGGTGAGCCGTGTCGGACGACTGGTACACCCGCGGCACCACCCCGCCACTGCTCGCGATCGCCTTCGCGTTGCGGAACCGATGCACGTCGCCAAGCTCGCACACAAGCGTCAACGTCGTGATCGCACCCATGCTCGGCAGCTGCTTCTGCAGCCTTTGCAGCCGGTCATCGCTCGCCACGCGCTTGTCGATCTGCTCGGTCAGCGCCGCGATCTGCGTCTCGGTGTCTGCCATCGCCCGCGTCAGCGCGTGCAGGCAGGCGGTCAGCGCCGGGTTCGGCATCTCGATCGCCAGCAAGCCCGAGACTCCCTTGGCGCTGTGGAGAGTTCGCGCCGGCGGGCTGATGTTGTACGCCCGCAGTTGCGCGCGGATCTCGTTGTTCAGCCCCAGCCGATGCTTCATCAACTGTTGCCGCGTCCGCACCAGCTTGCGGTCGCCGTACACCTCGTCGTTCGGATACCACGTCTTTGCATTGCGATCGATATCGCCCAGCCACAGCCGGCGGGCGATCTCCCGCGCGTCACGCTTGTCCGTCTTCTTGCCCAGAACCTTCAGGTTCAGCTTGATCGGGTCGGCCACCACCACGTCATACCCTCGAGCCTGCAGGCCGTTGACGAACCAGCGGTTCATCCCGACCGCCTCGACCGCCACCCGGCAGGCCCCCTGCCAGGGCTGGAAGTTGGCAAAAACCAGCTCCCCGGCAGCGTCTGGAGCAATCTTAACCGCCTGCTCGTGCAACAGGTTGCCGCGGTCGTCCAGCACGCAGAACTGCAGGGCCTTCTTGTGCAGATCGACACCGATGAAATGACGTGCTACGCTGGTCATGAGTCGGCTTCCTTTAGTCCGGAACCTGTGGTGGTGAACACACTCAGGTTACGAGATTCAGGCCGACTCTTTCTATACCGTCCGGCGCAACGATGGCGGCGCCGTGAGACTTGCGCCGGCGCAAGTCCACAGCGCGCAGCCTTCAGCGCGCCAGCCAGCGCTCGATCTGCCGACGATGCCGGTGCACGTGCATGACAGCGTGCTCGAGAAGCTGGTCCAGGTCGAAGACCTGGCCCCAGCGGGCGGTGAGGGGCACGGCCTCCAGCCTCGCGGGTGTCAGATCCCAGCGTCCTTCGCACGTGGCGACCGTGTAGGCGAGCATCGCGCGCAGGCGCGGTTCGGCTTCGTCATGGGCCGGCTTCAGTTGCCGGGAAGCCGCGTGTTCCAGTCCCCAGGCTTCGCGCAGCATCCCGGCATAGCCGTAGCCGCTGGCGATCAGGTGGCGCACCACGGCCTGCACGGACCGGCAGTCAGGATCGCTGGTCGTCGCGTCGCGCACGGCGGTGAATTCCGCCGCGGACAGGGGCGCCAGCACGGCCAGCAGTTCGGTCACCGCGCGTTCGTACTCGTCCATGAGCGCGCCGAGCGCGCCGCCCCGCGGGATTTCCGTCACTTTCACCCTCCGCCCGCTCCCTAGAACGCGACCCTCACCGACGCCACCGCGTAATGCAGCCAGGCGAACGCGTACACCGCGTCCATGTCGGCCCCGCCCTCGACCAGCCGGTAGCCGACGGCCGCCTGCACGCGCTCGCCCAGGTCGCGCGCCAGCTTGAGCGAGGCGTCCTCGGCGCGGCCCGGCCCGCCCGCGATGGCATCGACGTCCAGCAGCAGCGACCAGCCCACGGCCGGGCGCCACTGGCCGGCCACGTGCAGCAGCGGCACGAAGCCCACGTCGTCCTTCGCCGCCACGGCGCCGTCCTGAGCCAGCGCGATGCGCGCGTCGCGGATCTTCGCCGTGCCGCCCCACCACCAGGTCCAGCGATCGCCCTCGTGGAAGCGGTGGCGATACGTGACGCGGTACGAGTTGAACTTGTAGGTGGCCTGCGCGGCGCCGGCCGCGAAGGCGCCGCCGGCGAACGAGACATCGCCGTCCAGCTGCGCCGGCTCCTCGATGGTCAGCGGCGCGTAGAGCGCGCGCAGCTCGTCGTTCTCGTCCAGGCGCCAGGTCAGGTAGGCGCGCGCCGCGGTCCAGGGGCCCTTGCCGACGGCGTCGACCAGCGAGAAGCGCGTGGCGGTGTCGTCGTTGGGGACGCGCACGTCGTTGGTGGTCTGCCAGACGGGGCCGGCTTCCAGTTCGAGGGCCCAGCGGGGCGGGGCGGGCGGCGCGGCAGCGGCCAGGCCGGCGCCGACAGCCAGAGCGAAGAACGTGAGGGTGAACGGTCGGAGCATCGAAGCCCTGCCTGTCGGGGTTGCGGCCGGCGTGGCGTTCGCGGGGTGCGGGCCGCCGGTCGCGTGCGGCAGCCATGGTAAGGGCAACCCCGCGCGCCCGCCGCCGGGCGCGGGGCCGGGAACTGCCGGCGCCGGCATCCCACCCTCCCCTGCATCTTGTGGCCGGTTCCCGGGTGTCACCCCCATCGGTTGTGCGTGGTCCCAATCGCTCGTTTTTCGCTTTATTTTCGCATTTTCCGATTGACAAAACAGTCATTTGTCTGCTTAAATCATCCCCGTCGCAGGAACACGCACACGGCAGGAAGGCCGCCCCCATGCCCCCGCGCCGCACCCCTGACGCCCCCACCCCCCGCGGCACCGCCCGCGCCGCGGTGCTGGCCTTCGTGCGCGAGCGACTGGCCGCCGGCGCGCCGCCGACGGTGCGCGAGGTGCAGCGGGCGCTCGGGTTCAAGGCCGTCGAGTCGGCGCGGCAGCATCTGGAGGCGCTGGTCGCCGACGGGAAGCTGGCCAAGGAGCCGGGACGCTCACGCGGGTATCGCCTGCCTGCCGATGGCGGGCGGCTGCCGGACGTGCGCCTTGTGCCGCAAGTTCGTCTGGTGCCCCAGCTCGGCCGCGTGCAGGCCGGCGGCCCGCGCGAGGCCATCGAGGATCCTGACGGCTGGCTCGCGGTCGAGGGATTGCAGGGTGATGAGGAACTGTTCGCCCTGACCGTGCGGGGCGAGAGCATGACCGGCGCCGGGATCCTGCCCGGCGACGTGGTGGTC
>VGXH01000019.1 GCA_016873405.1 bacterium | reverse complement strand
CCCCGTCGCCCGGCCGCGCGGCGGCCGCCGCGGCCAGGAGGGCCGCGCCGGGGCCGCACCACGATCGTGCTGAGGTCGGACCGATCATGCCGCGCGGCAGCGCGCCGGCGCGCGCCGCCGCCCAGCCGTCGGCGCGGACCGCTCCTGACGCCTCGTCCCAGCCGACGGGCGCCAGCGCCTCGATCAGGTCCTCGTCATCGTCCGCGCACCAGAAGACCGTCACCGCGGGGTGCCCCTGCTCGGTGCGGAGGCGCGCCAGCGCCACGGCCGTGGCCGCCTTGAGCAGGGTCAGCACCGGTCCGCCGAGGAAGCCCGGCTGCTGCCCGGTGACCACGGCGTCGGCGCGCCCGGCGCTGAGGGCGGCCAGGCCCGCCGCCTCGACCGGATCGGCCGCCTGTGCCGCCGCCTGCCGCCAGGATTCACCTTCGTCGGCGGTGAACAGCGGCGCGCGGCCCGGCACGGCCGCACCGGCCAGCGCGGCCGCGGTCTCGGCGGCGGCGGCGCCCGACCGCAGCCAGCGGGCGAAGGCCGGCCCGCCGGCGCCGCCGGTCGCCAGATCCGCTCCGGGCGTCCAGGCCAGCGTCATGCCGGCACCTCCTTGCGGAACGCCAGCAGCCAGCGCGGGCCCTGGCCCAACGGCGCCCCGTCGTAGTCGCCGGCCGCGGCCACGCGACGCAGGCCGCCCGCCGCGGCCAGGGAGTCCAGTTCGGCGAGTCCGTACAGCCTGACGAACTCGGTGTAGGCCACGCCGTCCGCCCCCACGTCCAGCGCGGCGGCCTCCGCCTCGCGCCCCGGCAGCGGCCGCAGGCAGACGTCCTTGGCCACCGCGCCCGCGTCCAGGCGCCGCGTCTCGCGGACGGCCAGCGGACCGGCGGTCCGCTCGCGAGTGAGGGGACCGGCGGCCAGTTCCGCGCGCACGCGGTCGGCATCCAGGTAGTCGAGGAACCAGTGCCCGCCGTCGGCCAGCACGCGCCCGACGCCGGCCGCCACCGCGCGGTCCCCGCCCTCGTCGCCGAAATAGCCGAAGGCCGTGAACAGGGACAGCACGGCGCCGAAGCGGCCGCCCGCGAACGGCAGCGCGCGCATGTCGCCGCGCACCAGCGCCAGGCCGGCGGCGCGGCTGCGCGCCGCGCGCAGCAACGATGCCGACAGGTCCAGGCCCACCGCGGGCAGGCCGGCCGCGCCCAGCAGCGCCAGGTGCCGCCCGTCCCCGCAACCGAGATCCAGCACCGGCGCTGCGCCGGCGGCGCCGAGCGGCGCCAGCCGCGGCAGCAGGTCCAGGCAGCGCCGCGCCTCGGCCTCGTCGCGGTGGGCGTAGAGCACGGGATAGAAGGCCCCGAAGGCCGCGGTGCACCAGGACTCAGGCACCACCGGACTCCGGGGCTTCCCAGACCGTCTCGCCGCCCAGCGCCGCGCCGCGCCGAAGGACCGAGTCCAGCGCCGGGTCGACGCGCCGCGGATGATCCAGGGTGAAGTGCAGGCCGCGGCTCTCGGGCCGCGCCAGGGCGCAGACGACGATCAGTTCGCCCAGCAGCGCGATGTTGGCCAGTTCCGCCACTTCCGGGGTCGGGGCCGCGCGCCGCCGCACCGTCTCGACGGTGCGGCGGATCGCGCGCACGCGCCCCAGAGCGATCTCCAGCCGCTCGCGGTCGCGCACGATGCCCACGTAGTCCCACATCACGCGCCGCAGTTCGTCCCAGTCGTGCTCGACGACGACGGCAGGGGCCGCGGCCGAAGGCGCCGGCGCCGCGCCGGGCGCGCGCGGCGCCGGCGCGCCCGCGCCGACGGCGGTCAGCAGGCGCGGCTCGTTCGCCACGGCCGCGGCGGCCCGTTCGGCGAAGAAGACCGCTTCCAGGAGCGAGTTGCTGGCCAGCCGGTTCGCTCCGTGGATGCCCGTGCACGCCGTCTCCCCGATCGCGAACAACCCGGGCAGCGTCGTGCGCGCGTCCAGGTCCGTGGCCACCCCGCCGCACATGTAGTGCGCCGCCGGCACCACCGGCACCGGCTCGCCGGCCATGTCCAGTCCGAAGCGAAGGCAGGCCGCCACCAGGTTCGGGAACCGCGCCTCGACCATCGCCCGGTCGAGGTGCCGCAGGTCCAGGTACACGCACGGCTCGCCGCTGGCCTTCATCTCCCGGTCGATCGCGCGCGCCACCGCGTCCCGCGGCGCCAGGTCCGCCTGCGGGTGGTGGCGGGCCATGAACCGCTCGCCGCGACCGTCGACCAGGACCGCGCCCTCGCCGCGCACGGCCTCGCTGATCAGGAAGCTCTTGGCGGCCGGATGATAGAGGCACGTCGGGTGGAACTGCACGAACTCGAGGTTGCGCACCTCGGCGCCGGCCCGGAAAGCCATGGCCAGGCCGTCGCCGGTCGCGATGTCGGGATTGCTGGTGTAGAGGTAGACCTTGCCGCAACCGCCGGTCGCCAGCACCACGGCGTCCGCCAGGTGCAGCACTTCCCGGCGCGTGCGCCGGTCCAGCACGCGCGCCCCGACGATGCGCGCGGCGGCGGCCCCGGTCAGCCCCGCCTCCGCCCCGCGCACCAGCTCGAGCCCCATGTGGTCCTCGTCGACGGTGATCCCCGCGTGCGCGTTGCAGGCCGCCAGCAGGCGTCCCTCGATCTCGCGACCGGTCAGGTCTCGGCAGTGCAGGACCCGGCGCCGCGAATGGCCGCCCTCGCGCCCCAACGCGAAACCGTCGCCCGCCTCGTCGCGGGTGAAATCGACGCCGTAGCCCAGGAGGCGCTCGATCAGGCGCGGCCCCGCCTCGACCATCCGCCGGACCGCCTCCTCCCGGCAGAGCCCGTCGCCGGCCGCCAGCGTGTCCTGGACATGGGCCTCGAAATCGTCCAGCGGCGACACCGCGGCCGCGATGCCACCCTGCGCGTAATTCGTGCTGCTCTCGCGACTTTCCTTCTTGGTGACGACCCGCACCGGCCCGGCCCCCGCCGCCAGCAGTGCGAACTGCAAGCCGGCGATTCCGGAACCGATCACCAGGCAACGGCTGACCACGGTCTCGGGGGAATCCTGGGGCGCCACGGGAAACCGTCCGGAAGGGGGGGATCTGGCCCGGAAACCGCTGGGAACACGAACGATGATTGCGCTAAAGGCCAGCGGATGGCGGACGATCACTTTCGTGCCGTGGAAGATAACCATGCCGGCGGATGCCTGTCCACCAGGAGGATGTACCGTGAAATCCCGCGTCCTGTTCGCCCTGCTCGCGGCGACGCTGTTGCTTTCCGGCTGCGAGATGACCAACAACAACGAATGGCAGCGGGTCGTCTGTTCGGTGCAGTCGATCAACGCGGGCACGCCCGTCGTGTCGGCCGCGCTGAACACCGGTTCGGACGCCGGCAATCCGACGGACGACTACGTGCCGATCGACATGGTGGGGGTGCTGTTCTGGGCGAGGCCCGGCAACGCGATGATGACGATCCCCGAGGAGGGCGCCTACAGCGCCTTCATCATCACGTCCTACGACGCGGTCTGGATCCCCGGCGCCGACGCGCCGGCCGCGCTGACCCAGTACAACACCACCCGCGGCCTGCTGAGCGCGCGGGTGCCGATCAACGACGAGTTCGCCGTCCAGTTCATGATCGCGCCGCAGCGGATGAAGCAGGAACCGTGGTATCCTGATCCCGCCGGCGACACCGTCTTCCAGGCCGACCTGCGTCTGACCTTCTACGGGCATGAGGAAGGCAGCACGAACGAAGTGGCGATCCCGGCCGGCACCACGGTGACGTTCCTCGGCGCGGTCAGCGAGAACGACTAGACGGCGGCATTCCCACGGCGGACGGCATCGCGGCGCTCCCGGACCAGGTCCGGGAGCGCCGGCGTGCCCGTCCACCGCACCCGCTGGTCGAGCACCCGCAGGGGCGGCCGCCGCCCCCACCGGCCCGCCAGCTTGACCCCGTCCTTCGCCGTCGTCACCACCGCGCCCGGGCGCACCCGTTCGAGCCAGCGGTCGATCCTGGCGAGCATCCGTTCGTCGTAGGGCTCATGATCGCGACAGCGGATGGCCAGCGCCGGCGCGCGGGGCAACAGCGCGCGCGCCGCCGCCTCGAACGCGGTCGGCCGCGCGATCCCCGACAGCAGGACCACCGCCCCGGGCGGGGGTGCCCCGTCCGTGAACCGATGCTCGCGCCGGAAGCCGGCCACGAGCGTCCCCGGCCGTTCCGCCCTCGGAATCGCGTCCGCCGCGGGCGTCTCGACCAGCCAGACGCCCGCCCGCGCCGCGCCCGCGGCGGACTCGCGCCAGGGGCCGAAGGGAGCGGCCGGGCCGCCCCGCGGTCGCAGCAGGCCGGCCGGAGCCCGCGAGTCCGGGGCGACGATCAGCACGTCCAGGTGCCGCCCGAGACCCGCCGTCTGGTGGCCGTCCTCCACCAGCACGACGTCCAGCCCCGGTTCGCGCGCCATGAGCCAGGCCAGGCCCTCGGCGCGCCGCCTCGCCTGCACCACGGCCCAGCCGGTCGCGGCAAGCAGGTCCGCTAACAGGCGCGCCTCGTCACCCGCTTGGGTCGTGCCCGCGGACACTGCCAACGGTCCCCGCAGGGGCGAACCGTAACCGCGCGTCAGGACGGCGCCGCTCAGGCCGCCGGCCGCGAGGTCGATCGCCAGTTGCGCGGTGACCGGCGTCTTGCCCGTGCCGCCCAACGCCAGGTTGCCGACCGAGACCACCAGGGCCGCACCCGGCGGCGCGGGTCTGGTCGCCGCCCGGCGGGTCTGGCAGTGATCCACCAGGCGCGTCCAGACGCCTGCCAGGGCAGCCGGCCCGCGGCGCTCGTCCGCCTGCCAGGCGGCCGTCAATCGGCGCACCGCGGCCGGGCGCAGGTCCACGACGTTCACGCCGCACCTCCCTCTGCGCCGAAGAAGGCGGCAAGGACGGCCCGCAGGCGCGCCGCCTCCTGGTCCGGCGTTCCGGTTCCCGGCGCCAGCGGCCGGCCCACGCGCACGCGCACCAGGGTGCCGGGCAACGGCACCACCGTGCGGTCCCAGGTGCGCAACCGGAGCGAGGGGCCCGGGACCGCCGCCAGCGGCACCACCGCGCGCCCGGTCAGCGCGGCCAGTTGCCCGACGCCGTCGCGGATGTCGCCGAACGGTCCCGTCGGGCCGTCGACCGCGATTCCCACCGGCCGCCCTTCGGCCAGCACGCGCCGCAGTTCCACCAACGCCCGCGCGCCGCGTTCCCCGGTGGCGCCGCGCACGAACCCGAACCCGGACCCGCGCAGCGCCCGCACCAGGATGGCGCCGTCGTCCGAGCCGCTGACCAGCAGGCAGGGCCGCGCGGCCTCGACGAACAGCAGGCAGGGCAGGATGTCGCGATGCAGGCAGGCGTAGATGACCGGACCGGCGGCGCCGGCGGCCAGCGCGTCCGACGGCTCGAGCCGCACGGTTGCGCGCAGGAGCGACCACAGCCACGGCGCGGCGGCCAGCTTCAGGCGGTGCGGTCCCATGTCACGACTTCCCGGCCGGCCCGGCGGCCGGCCGCAGCATCGCCAGCGCCGCGTCGGCGGCGCGTTCCCAGGCTCCCGGCTCGCCGCAGAGCTGGCGGAGGCGGCGCACTTCGCCGTAGTACGCCCCCCGGTCGGCCGGGCGCGCCAGCCAGCTCAGCAGTTCGCGCGCCAGCGGCAGCGGGCTGGCGTCCTGCTGCAGGTGCTCGCGCACCACTTCCCGCCCGAGCACCAGGTTCGCCAGTCCGATGTGCGGCGTGCGCACGAGCCGGCGACCCACGAACGCGGTCAGCGCTCCGGTCCGGTAGACGATCTCGTGCGGGACTCCCGCCAGCGCCACCTCGAGGCTGGCGGTTCCGCTGCAGACCAGCGCCAGGTCCAGGCGCGGCAGCAGCTTCACGAGCGGCTCGCTGCTGAACTCGGCCGCCGCCGTGAACCGGGACTCCACCCGCTCGCGCGCGACGCCAGGCGCCACGCTGACCACGAACGCCACCTCGCGGCCGGACAAGTGGCCGGTGATCGCCTGGCTGGTGACCTTCAGCACCGGCAGCAGCGACTCCAGTTCCTGGCGGCGACTGCCCGGAAGCAGGCCGATGACCAACGGTCCCTCGCGGCGGTTCAGGCGCTCCTCGCGCCGGCGGAGGCTCGCCTCGAAGCCGTAACTCGCGCCGTAGTCGTCCAGCAGGGGGTGGCCGAGCGGCTCGACCGCGAAGCCCAACTCGCGGAAGAACCGCGTCTCGAAGGGCAGGATCGTCCCCAGGCGGTCGATCCGGCGGCGGTAGGCGGCCGCCCGCCAGCGGCCCCACGCCCACAGTTGCGGCGCGACCAGCCAGAACACCGGCACGCCGCTGCGCCGCGCCGCGCCCGCCAGCTGGCCGTTGAAACCGGGGAAATCGATCGGCAGGAAGAGGTCGATGCCGGCGGCGAGGTGGCGCGAGAGGCGGCGCCGCGCCTTCGCCAAAGCCGGCAGCGCGCGCAGGACCTCCCCCACGCCCATGACCGCCACGTCATCCATGCGCGCGACGAGTTCCACGCCGGTCGCCGCCAGCTCGTCCCCGCCCAGCGCCGTGATGCGCAGCGACGGCTCCCGTCGTCGCAGCGCCGCCGCCAGCCGCGCGCCATAGCGGTCGCCGCTCGCCTCGCCGCAGGAGATGAACACGTGCCGGGGGGCGGCTCTGCCCACGGGTCGCTCCTTGCGGCCGCCGGCCGCCAGGTCAGCGGACGATGCCGCGGTCCGAGCGCCTGATGAAGGCCATCAGGTCCTCGATCTGCTGCGTGAGTTGGCAATCGGCCGCGATGCGCTCGAGCGCCTGCGTCACGTTCAGCCCGGATCTGTACAGCAGCCGGTAGGCCTTCTTGAGGTTCTGCAGGTCCGCGTCGCTGAAGCCGCCGCGCTTCAGGCCGATCGCGTTGATGCCGGCCACCTCGATCGGATTGCCGGCCACCTTGATGAAGGGCGGCACGTCCTGCGGCAGGCGACTGGCGCCGCCGACGAACGCGAACGCGCCCACGCGCACGAACTGATGCACCGGCGTCATCCCGCCCATGATCGCGTTGTTCTCGATCTCGACGTGGCCCGCCAGGTTCACCGCGTTGGCCAGCACGGTGCGGTCGCCGACCTTGCAGTTGTGGGCGATGTGGACGTAGGCCATGAGCAGGTTGTCCGAGCCGACGCACGTGCTGGCGCCCTCGCCGGTGGCCGGATGGATCGTGCAGTACTCGCGGATGTCGTTGTTGTCGCCGATCTCGACGTACGAGACCTCGCCCTTGTACTTCTTGTCCTGAGGCTCGCAGCCGATGGCGGCCCCGTGAAAGACGCGGTTGCCGCGGCCCATGCTGACGTGCCCGGTCAGCAGGACCGACGAGCCGATCACGCAGTCGGGCCCGATGACCACGTCCGGGCCGATGATCGAGTAGGGTCCGACCTTGACGTTGTGCCCGAGCCGGGCGCCCGGGTCGACCACGGCGGTGGGATGGATCTCCGGCTCGCTGACGGGCCGCAGGCTTGGCGCCTTGTTCATCGTCACGGGGTCCACCCTCCTCCTCCTTCGGGGTCCGGCTCAGGCATCCACGATCGTGGACATGAGTTCCGCTTCGGCGACCAGGACGTCGCCGACCCAGCCGGTTCCCCGCATCTTGCACAGGGATCCCCGCAATTTGAGCAGTTCGAGCTCGAAACGCAACTGGTCGCCCGGCAGGACCGACTGCCGGAAACGCGCGCCGTCGATTCCGCTGAAATACACCAATTTCCCTCGCGGATCCTCGACGCTGCTGAGCAGCAGGACGCCCCCGACCTGAGCCATGGCCTCGATGATCAGCACCCCGGGCATGATCGGGTGCCGCGGGAAGTGCCCCTGGAAGAACGGCTCGTTGATCGAGACGTTCTTGATGCCGACCACCCGCCGGCCCGGCTCCAGCTCGGTGATGCGGTCCACGAGCAGGAACGGGTACCGGTGCGGCATGATCTCCATGATCGAAGCGATGTCCCAGTGGACGGGCTCGCGCGGCGGATAGATCCGCGGCATGCGACGTTCGGATTTCGCGAGCAGCCGCGTGAACTCGACGTTCGCGGCATGGCCGGACAGCCGCGCCCGCACATGCCCCTGCAGCGGCATGCCGAGCAGGGCCAGGTCCCCGAGCAGGTCGAGCAGCTTGTGGCGCACGCACTCGTCCGGGAAGCGCGCCACCTGGCCGCCTTCAAGGACGCCGTCGTTGTAGACGAGCGCGTTCTGGAGGTTGCCGCCGAGGGCCAGGCCCCGGCGGCGCAGGTCCTCCACGTCGCACATCAGGGCGAAGGTGCGCGCCGGGGCGATCTCGTGCCGGAACACCGCCGGGCGGATCTCGAAGGTCGCGGCCTGCTTGCCGATCGCCGGATCGTCGTAGTCGATCTCGAAGCTGAGCCGGAGCTCCTCGGCTGGCTCCGCCTCCAGCCGGGCTTCCCCGAGCGTGAGCGTCACCGGCCGCGTGATCCGGTGGTAGGTCGCCGGCAGCCCCTGGTCGCGCAGCCCGGCGCGATCCAGCAGTTCGACATAGGGCAGGCTGCTGGCGCAGCCGATCACGGGCGGTTCCCCGCCCTCGAGCCGGATGATGCAGTTCGTGACGCCCATCCCGTACAGGGCGGCCAGCACGTGCTCCACGGTATGGACCGTCACTCCGTCGCGCGACAGCCGCGTCGCCCGCACCAGGTCCGCGGCGGGGACCGCGTGCTCGACCAACGCCGGGATGCGGGTGTCGCCGTCCGGGCCCGGGACCACGAAGATCAGGCCCGTGTTCACCGGCGCGGGCTGGAAGGACATGCGCGCGCGCTGGCCCGAGTGCAGGCCGACGCCCTCGACGCTCACCTCGGTCTCGACGGTGCGCTGCAGCCAGAGCACGTTCACTTCCCCTTCCGGTGTGTCCTGCCGGCCGCGCGGTCTTCCAGCGCGCGCAGGCGCCCGAAGGCCGCCGGCAGCCGCCGCAGCGCCGCCGTGATGCGGAGGCACTCCTGGAAATCGAGCGCCGGACAGCCGAAAACCGCGCCGCCCGCCGGCACGTCCTTGATCACTCCCGCCTGGGCTCCGATGCGGGCCCCGGCGCCCACCGTGATGTGGTCGGCGATCCCGACCTGGCCGCCCGTGATGACGCCGTCGCCCAGCACGCAACTGCCGGCGATCCCGGTCTGCGCGCTCAGGGCGCACCCGCGCCCGATCCGCACGTTGTGGGCGATGTGCACCTGGTCGTCCAGCTTGCTGCCGGCGCCGATCACCGTGCTCCCGGTGGTGGCGCGGTCGATGGTCACCAGCGCGCCCAGCTCGACGTCGTCCTCCACCACCGCGATTCCCACCTGCGGGATCTTGACCTGCCCGCGCGGCCCCGCCAGATAGCCGAACCCGTCGGCGCCGACGACGGCTCCCGCGTGCGCGATCACGCGGTCGCCCAGGCGGCAGCCCTCGCGCACGACGACGTGCGCATGCAGCACGCAGTCGGCGCCGACGGCCGCGTCGCAGCCGATCACCACGTGCGACCCCAGCCTGGTGCCCGCGCCGACCCGGGCGCCGGCCCCGATGACGCAGTACGCCCCGACGGCCGCCGCCGTCACGACCGCCGAGGGGTCGATCACGGCCGTCGGGTGCACCCCGGGCGGGAAGAGCCGGTCCGGATCCGGCGCGAAACGGGCCAGGACCTGCGCGAACGCCTCGTACGGGCGCGCCACCGCCACCGCGGGCCGCCCGGGATCGAGGTCCGCGGGCACGAGAAGAGCGCCGGCCGCGCTGGCCTTGCCCGCGACCGCCCGCCGCGCGTCCGCCACGAACGACAGATCCGTCGGCCCCGCGTCCGCGAGCGCGGCCGCTCCCGTCAGCACCGGGTCGTCCGCCCCCAGCAGACGACCGCCGACCAGGGCGGCGATTTCGCTCAGCCGCATCGACGTGGCCACAATGTCCCATTCACCGTTGCCCCGCCGCACCGGCCCGCTCCGGCCGCCGTGCCGCAGGCGACATCAAAGCGCCCCCCGCCGTCCGGGGCGAGGGGCCAAGCTCTTCGCAATGCGTCCCTTGCCAATCTCCCAGCCTTTGCCGCGGCTGTCAACCCCCATCCGCGCCCGCGCCCGGCCGCGCCCTACTTCTCGCCCCGCACCAGCGCTTGCAGGACGTCGTTGGTCAGGTCGAACTCCGGGTTCACGTAGAGCACCGACACGGCCGCCGAGTCCAGGATCAGGCCGTAGTTGCGCTCCTTCCCCAGTCGCTCGACGATCGTCTTGACCTGGTCGAGGATCGGCTGGATCCGGGTCTTGTACTCGGACTCGGCGCGCTGGTCGATCGACTCGCGGAACTGGAAATACTCCGCGCGCTGCCGCTCGAACTGCTGCGTCTTCGTGGCCAGGGCGTCCTGGCCGAGCAGCAGCTTCTGGCTCTCGAGTTCCTCCATCAGGGCCGTCAGCGCCTTCTCCTTCGTCGTCACCTCGCGCTCCAGCTCGCGGATGAACTTCTGGTACTGCTCCTGGGCGTCGCGGGCCGCCTCGTATTCCTCGGCGATGCGCTGCGAATCGATGATGGCCAGCGGCTTGAGTTCCACCGCGCCGGCCGCCGTCGCCACCAGCAGCGCCGCCAGCGCCGCCGCGCGCCAGGTCCCGGTCCGAATCATGACATGCCTCCGTCGTCGACCCTGCCGGGCCACCGTCTAGAAGAAGTTGCCGATGGTGAAATGAGGCTCCCAGGCCGGACCGCCGGCCCGGTCGAAGCCGTAGCCGTAGTCGAACCCGATATTGCCCATCATGGGCACCTCGACCCGCAGCCCGAAACCGGCCCCCTTGCGCAGGTCCGCGAGGTCCGCCTGGGAGAAGCTGTTCCAGACGTCCCCCATGTCCAGGAATGTGAGCAGATGGACGGCCGGGGTCAAGGGATACAGGATCTCCGTGTTGAAGATCGAGAAGAACCGGCCGCCGATGAAGCTGGGATTGCCCCGCGGCACGACCTCCAGGTCCTTGTATCCGCGCAGGGGCAGGCGTCGGTTGCCGCCCAGCCGGTAGCGCTCCCAGTCGGGCACGCCGTCGGCGGAGCCCAGTCCGTGGATCAGCCCGAAGAACCCGCGCAGGTGCAGCGCGAAGCCCCCCGGCAACCGGTTGTAGAACGAGTGCTGGAACATGTGCTCCTGGAACTCGATCCGGCCGCCCAGCGGCCCGCCGGCGTACTCGAACGTGTAGCTCGTCTTGGAGCCTTGGGTGGGGAAGAACGGGCTGTCGGTCGAGTTGCGGTTCAGCGACAGCTGGACGCTGCTCTTGGACTGCGGCCAGTCGATCCGGTCCAGCCGCTGCCAGGGCAGGTCGCTGGTGCCGAGGGACCGCTCCAGATCGTCGAGGTACTTGATGTACGCGCCGCTGAAGTTGTCCAGGCGCGTCTGCGACCACTCGTAGCGGAGCCCGACGCGGCTGTAACGCGTGCCCGGGAGGCGTCGCCCGAGTCGCGCGTTGAAGCCGCGCACGCGGCTCTCGTAGAAGTCGTCGTAGTTGTACTGGAAGCGGTCGAAGATGTCCACGCCCACCAGGGTCGGCGTGCCACGGAACCAGGGTTCGGTGAAGCTGATGTCCAGGTAGCGCCGCCGCGTCCCGAACTGCCAGGTGAACCCCAGGTTCTGGCCCTTGCCGCGAAAGTTCGTCTCGGCCACCTGGATGAAGCCGCTGGCGGCCGTCTCCGCGCTGTCGGGG
>VGXH01000018.1 GCA_016873405.1 bacterium | reverse complement strand
GGGGTCCGGCTTTCGTCCGTTCGTCGGGCGCCGGTTCGGAGCGGTTGACGCCGCGGCCATCCGAGGCGCATCCTGAGCCGGGACTTCCGGAATCGAGGCGCCGTGATCCTGGTCGACACGCATTGCCACCTGAACCACCCGCCCCTGAGCCTGGACACCGACGGAGTGCTGGCCCGCGCGTCGTCCGCCGGCGTCACGCGCATCGTGGCGCCGGCCTACGACGCCGCAAGCTGGAACGACCTGGCGGCTCTGGCGGCCCGTCCCGGGGTGGACGCGGCGTACGGCCTGCACCCCTGGCTGGCGCACGATCTGCCCGCGCAGGCGGCCGTTCTCGAGGGCGCGCCGCCGGCCGCGCGCGCGGCCGCGCTCGATCGCGTGCTGGCGCATCTGGCGGCCCGGATCGCGGCGCGGCGCCCCGTGGCCATCGGCGAGATCGGGCTGGACACGAAGATCTCCGCCAGCGGCCTGGCCTTGCAGCTGCCGCTCCTGGAACGCCAGCTTGCGCTGGCGGTCGACCTGGACCTGCCCGTGATCCTCCACTGCCGGGGCGCCTTCGAGGAACTGCTGGCGGCCGTCGGCCGCCACGGCGGCCGGCTGCGCGGCGTCCTTCACGCGTTTTCGCGGGGGCCGGACCTGGCCGCGCGCTTCACCAACGCGGGTTTGTACGTGGCTCTGGGCGGCGCCGTGACGCGCGCGAGCGCCCGGCAGGTGCGGCAGGCCGCCCGGACCGTGAGCCTGGATCGCCTCGTGTTGGAGACCGACGCGCCCGCCATCGGCCTGCAGGACGTGCCGCCGGAACGGACCGAGCCGTGCCACGTCCGGGAGGTCGCCGCCGCGCTGGCCGCCCTGCGCGGCGAGCCCGTGGCGACGGTGGCGGTCGCCACGACGGCCGCCGCCGACCGGCTGTTCGGCGCCTGAGCGCGGTCGCGGCCGGGAAATAGTCCCGTGCCCGGCCGGTAATTTCCCGGTACACTGGCGCGCGATGCCATGCCGTCCCGCGCCCACGGAACGCCGACGCGCGAGGGCCGCCGGGTACCCCCCGAGACCAGGAGTCGCGATGACAGCCAACAACGACGACCACGAGCCGTTCCGGCCCCAGATGCCGCGCGTGGAGGTGCCGCGTTTCAAGCCGCCGCGCCCGCGCGTGCTGCTCAACCTGCTCGGCGCCGTCCTGGCGGCGGCCATCCTCATGTCGGGGTTCTACACGGTGGAGCCGGAGGAAGCGGGGCTGGTGCTCAGGTTCGGCGAATACGTCCGCACCAGCGACCCCGGGCTGCACTTCAAGCTGCCGCTGGGCGTCGAGCGCGTGCGCAAGGTGCCCATCCAGCGCCAGCTGAAGGAGGAATTCGGCTTCCGCACCGTCCGCGCGGACGTGCAGACGCAGTACTCGACGCGCAGCTACCTCGAGGAATCGAGCATGCTGACCGGGGACCTGAATTCGGCCCTGGTCGAGTGGGTGGTGCAGTACCGCATCGTCGATCCCTACAAGTTCCTGTTCCAGGTGCGCAACGTGCGCGAGACGTTCCGCGACATGACCGAAGCCGTCACGCGCCGCGTCGTCGGCGACCGCACGGTCAACGAGGTGCTCACCGTGGGCCGCGCCGAGGTGGCCACGCAGATCCAGGTCGAGCTGCAGGAGCTGTGCAACCAGTACGAGACCGGCATCAGCGTCGACCAGGTGGTGTTGCAGGACATCAATCCGCCCGACCCGGTCAAGCCCTCCTTCAACGCCGTCAACGAGGCGCAGCAGGAGAAGGAGAAGCTGATCAACCAGGCCCAGTCCGAATACAACCGCGAGATCCCGCGCGCCAGCGGCCAGGCCGAGCAGACGATCCAGGAGGCCGAGGGCTACGCGCTGAACCGCGTCAACCGCGCCGAGGGCGACGCGGCCGCGTTCAACGCCCTCTACGACGAGTACCGCAAGGCGCCCGAGGTGACGCGGCGCCGGCTCTACCTGGAGACGATGGGGCAGGTGCTGCCCCAGGTGCGGAGCAAGACGATCGTCGACGACGACCTGCGCGGGGTGCTGCCGCTGCTGAACTTGAACGCCGGGGCCGCCGGCCGGGGAGGCAAGTGACATGAAGACGCTCGGTCTCGTCGCCGCCGCCCTCGTCGTGCTCTATCTCCTGTTCTCGGTGTACATCGTGCAGGAGCCCGAGCAGGTCGTCATCACGCAGTTCGGCAAGCCCGTCGGCCGTCCCATCACCACGCCGGGCCTGAAGTTCAAGACGCCGCTGATCCAGAAGGTGCACCGCTTCGAGAAGCGCTTCCTCGAATGGGACGGCGATCCCAACCAGCTCCCCACGCGCGACAAGCGCTTCATCTGGGTCAACACCTACGCGCGCTGGCGCATCACCGACCCGCTGCTGTTCTTCCAGCGCCTGCACAACGAGCGCGGGGCGCACACGCGGCTGGACGACATCCTCGACGGCGAGACGCGCAACGCCATCGCCAAGTACGACCTGGTGCAGCTGGTGCGCACGTCCAACCGCGCCGCCGAGCGCACCGAGGGCCAGGTCAGCGACGAGTCCGAGCTCACCCTCATCGCCGAGGGGCGCACGGACATCCGCCTGGAGGTGCTGGCCAACGCCCGGGCGCGCACGGTGGACCTGGGCCTGGAGATCCTGGACATCGAGTTCAAGCGCATCAACTACGTGGAGGAGGTGCAGCGGAAGGTCTACGAGCGCATGATCGCCGAACGCGAGCGCGTGGCCGAGCGCTTCCGCAGCGAAGGCCAGGGCGAGGCGGCGCGCATCCGCGGCGAGAAGGACCGCGAGCTGCTGCGCATCGGCTCGGAGGCCTACAAGCGGGCGCAGGAGATCAAGGGCGCCGCCGACGCGCGCGCGACGGCGGTCTACGCCGCGGCCTACAACCGCTCGGCCGACACGCGCTCGTTCTACGAGTTCCTCAAGACCATGCAGGCCTACGCCACCACGATGGACAGCACCAGCTCGCTCGTGCTGTCGACCGACTCGGACTTCTACCGCTTCCTGAAGTCCGGGAGCGCGAAGTGAGCGGCGCGGGCGGTCCGTGTCCCCGACACCGGCCCGTTCGGCGCCTGGCCCCGGCGCTGGCGGCGCTGGCCCTGCTGGCGCCGTCGGCCCGGGGCGCCCCCTTGTTCCTGTGGGAGGCGACCGGCCCGCAGGCGAAGGTGACCATGGCCGGCTCGATCCACGTGGGGCGCGCCGACTTCTTCCCGCTGCCGGCGCCGTACGTCGAAGCCTTCGCGGCGGCGCCGGTCCTGGCCGTGGAACTGGATCCGACCGCGCCGGGAAACCAGGCGCGCGTCCTGCAATTGATGACCGGCCGCGGCATGTTGCCTGACTCGCTGACGCTGCGCGACCGCCTGACGCCGGAGAACTGGGAGCGCCTGAAGCAGGCGGCCGCCGACCACGGCCTGCCGGCGGCGGTGTACGAACGCCTCCAGCCGGGGCTCGCAGCCATGGTCCTGATGATGCAGGCCTACCTGCGCCAGGGGCTGGATCCGGAGCTGGGCATCGACAAGCTTTTCCTGGACGCCGCGCGCACCGAGGGCCGGACGGTGCGCGAACTCGAGACCATCGACGCGCAGATGGCGCTGTTCCTGGACATCGACGACGAGCTGGACGACGTCTTCATGGCGCACATGCTGGCGGACCTCGGGCGTCTGGGCGAACTGACCGAGGCCATGATCGCCGCCTGGCGAAGCGGCGATGCCGCGGCCCTGGACGCGCTGTTGCAGGAGCAGGCCGGCACCGACCCGCGCCTGGAGGCCTGGTACGGGCGCCTGCTGGACGACCGCAACGCCGCGATGGCCGACAGCGTCGATGCCTGGCTGCGGGGCGACCATGACGTGTTCATGGTGGTCGGCGCCGGGCACTTCAGCGGCGAGGGCGGCGTCGTCCGGCGCCTGGAGCGGCTGGGCTGGACGGTCACGCAGCGGGAGGACTGAGCGCCGCGTCGCGCCTACGGCCGGATCCCGGCCTGCCGCAGCCACTCGTAGGCGGCCTGGAAGATATCGGTGCTCGTCCGCAGCCCCAGCTTCTTCTTGATGTGGGAGCGGTGCACCTCGACGGTGCGAGGGCTGATCTGCATGATCTCGGCGATCTGGGCGATCTCCTTGCCCTGGCCGGTCAACTGGAAGAGCTCCAGCTCCCGGTTGCTGAGCACCTCGACGGGCGAGGCCACTCCGGGCGCGCGACCGGAGCCGAGCTGCTCGACCGCCGACTGCGTCATCTTGTCGCTCAGATAGATGCCGCCCTCCAGCACGCAGCGGATCGCGTCGCGGATGCGCTCGGTGCCGGCCTGCTTCATGATGTAGCCCTTGGCCCCGGCCTTCAGGCACCTGACGGCGTAGGTGTACTCGTCGTGCATCGAGACGGCCAGGGTCAGCATGTCCGGATGGCGGGCCTGCAGCTCCTTCAGCAGCGTCAGGCCACTGCTGTTCTTCAGCGTGATGTCGACCAGGACCAGGTCCGGGTCCAGGCTGGCGGCCAGCTCGAGGGCCTGTTCCACGCTCTCGGCCTCGCCGCAGACCTCGAGGTCCGCTTCCAGCTGCAGGATGGCGCGGATGCCGGAACGGACGAGCGGATGGTCGTCGACGATCAGCAGGCGATGGATCTCGTTCTCTTGTGCGGCTTGGGCCACGATCGATCCCCCGGGGACGAGTGCCGGCGAGCGAACGTGATCGGCGGGCGAGCGGCCGGCATGTGCAGAGTGTCCGATCCCGCTCATCCTACCAGAATCGCCGCGCGTTGGAAACGGTTTACCCGCCGGCGAACGGGAATTCGCTCAGCAACGGCTGCGTCAGCCGCTTCACCAGGGCTGCCGTCAGCAGAGTTGTCCAGAAATCGGGATCGATTCGATAACCTTCACGCGAGAGGGACGTTACAAAATCGGCGTGCGACCGCCGACGCCGGTACTCGGGCTCGCGCGGCGGGTGCCGCAGGTAGCGGTCCATCAGTTCCGGGCGCGATGTCACCAGCAGCGTCGTCGCGTAGTGGGCCAGGTTGCGCTCGCGGCGCAGGCACGAGCCGCCCAGCTTGCGGTCTCCCAGGGCCAGGTCCGACACCCCGCGCTGCTCCACGCCCGGCACGCCGCAGTCGGCCAGCGCGCCGATCACCAGGTCGGAGGCCAGCCGGAACGCCGCCGTCACCGCGCCGAGCCCGGGCAGGGGCAACGCCAGCACGACGACCAGGTTGCCCTCGTCCAGCACCACGGCGCCGCCGCCGCCGGGGCGGCGGTAGACCGGCACCCCGTCGGCGTCGATGGCCGCGCGGTGCAACTCGCGTTCCTCGCTGCCGCCGCGCCCGAGCACCACGCACGTCTGCTGCGGCCGGTAGACGAGGCAAAGCGCGCGCCCGGTGGCGCGCGCCTGCGCGATCAGATCGTCTTCGCGGGTGTAGGGCAGGATCAGGCCCGCGCCCGCCCGCGCGTCCACGTCAGCGCACCTTGCGCGGCGGGTTGATGTGCACCGCCTCGCCGGCCGCCACCTCGGCCGCTTCCATGACGGCCTCCGACAGCGTCGGGTGCGGGTGGATCGTGACCATGATGTCCTCGAGCGTGGCGCCCATCTCGACCGCGAGCGTGCCCTCGGCGATCAGTTCGCTGGCCATCGGCCCGACCATGCCCACGCCCAGGATCAGGCCCGTGTCCGGCTCGGCGATGACCTTGACCAGGCCGTCGGTGCGGCCGAGCGTGCGCGCGCGCCCCAGCGCCGACAGGGGGAAACGCCCGATGTTGACCTTGAGCCCCTGCTCTTCGGCCTCGCGCTCGGTCAGGCCGGTCCAGGCGATCTCCGGGTCCGTGAAGACGACGGCCGGGATGGCGCGGTTGTCGAAGGCCGCCGTGCCGTGGGCGATCACCTCGGCCGCGACCTTGCCCTCGCGGCTGGCCTTGTGCGCCAGCATCGGGCCGGTGGCCACGTCGCCGATGGCGAAGAGGTTCGGCTCGTCGGTGCGGCAGTCGGGGCCCGTCAGGATGAAGCCCTTGTCGTCGACCTTGATCTTCGTGTTCTCCAGGCCGATGTCGTCGGAGTTGGGGCGGCGCCCGATGGCGACCAGCACCTGCGCGTAGTGCTTGCGCACCTTCTGCCCGCCGTGCTCGATCTCGACGTCGAATCCGCCGGCATCTTGGCCGCCGCCCGCCTCGGTGATCGACAGCACCTTGGAGTCGACCATGATCTCCTCGAGCCGCTCGCTGACCTGCCCCACCATGACGTCGACCAGGTCGAAGTCGGCGCCCATCAGCAGGCGCGGGAAGAACTCGACGACCGAGACCTTCGAGCCGAGGCCCTGGTAGACCAGGCCCATCTCCAGGCCGATGTAGCCGCCGCCGACCACGAGCAGACTCTCCGGCACGCGCGGCAGCTTGAGCGCATCCGCGCTCGACCACACCGACCGCACGATGCCCGGCGGCAGCCGGTTCAGGCTCGAACCGGTGGCGATGATCGCCTGCTTGAAATCGACGCCCGAGACTTCGCCGCCCTCCAGCGCCAGCGACGTGGGCGAGGTGAACCGCGCGTGCCCGCGCAGAACGGTCACGCCGCGCCGCTTGAGCAGGCCGCGGATGCCGTCGCTGAGGCCCTGCACGATGCCGTCGGTCCAGGCGCGCAGCCGCGCCGGGTCGATGCGCACGTTGTCGAAGGACAGGCCGAACTCGGCCGCGCGCCGCGCCGCCTCCTTGATCTCGACCGTGTGGATCAGCGCCTTCGAGGGGATGCAGCCCTCCAGCAGGCAGGTTCCGCCGGGGCGTTCGCGGCTCTCGACCAGCAGGACGTTCTTGCCCAGGTCCGCCAGGCGCAGCGCCGCCACGTAGCCGCCGGGGCCGCTGCCGATGACGACGACCTCGGTCTCCTCGCGCAGGCTTCCCATCACCATGAGCGTTCTCCTTGCGCCCGGCGCCCCGCGGCCCGGCTCACGTCTCCAGCAGCAGCAGGTTCGGGTCGGACAGCTGGCGCGCCAACTCGCCCACGAAGCGGGCGGCGTCCGCGCCGTCGGCCACGCGGTGGTCGAAGGCCAGCGTCAGCGGCAGGATCCTGCGGATGACGATCTGCCCGTCGCGCACCACGGGCTTCTCCTGCACGCGGCCCATGCCCAGGATCGCCACCTCGGGGTAGTTGATCGTCGCCAGCAGCGCGGTGCCGCCCAGCGGCCCCACGTTGGTGATCGTGAAGGTGCCGCCGCGCATCTCCTCGGGCGGCAGCGCGCCGGCGCGCGCGCGCGCGGCCTTGTCGGCGATCTGCTCGCTGATATCGACGATGCTGCGCGTGTCCGTCCCCTGGATCACCGGCACCACCAGCCCGCGGCCGGTGTCCGCCGCGAAGCCGATGTTGTAGTACTTCTTGTAGATGATCTCCTCGCGGAACGGGTCCAGGCTGGCGTTGAACGCCGGCGCGGCCCGCAGGCCCGCGGTCACGGCCTTGATGACGAAGGCCAGCAGCGTCAGCCTGCCGCCGGCGCCGCCCTGCCGGCGGTCGCGCTCGCGCAGGCGGAACGCTTCCAACTCCGTGACGTCGGCGTCGTCCATGTGCGCCACGTGCGGCACCAGCGTCATGCTGGTGACCATCTTGCGCGCCACCTTGCGGCGGATCGAGCGCAGCGCCTCGACCTGCACCGGTCCCTCGTGCCGGAAGTCCGGCAGCGGCTCCAGCTCCAGGAAGGGGATGGTGGCCGCCGCGTGCGCGGCGAACTCGGCGAACGCGGTGTCGTCGCGCACCGCCCGCGCGGTCACGTGCTCGGGCGGGGGCGGTGCGTGCCTGACGGCGGGCGTCGGGGCGGGCGCGGCCGGGCCGCCGGCGGCGAAGCGGTGCACGTCCTCGGGGGTGACGCGTCCGGCCGGGCCGGTGGCGGGCACCAGGTCGATGTCGATCTTCAACTCGCGGGCCAGGCGCCGGGTGGCCGGCGCCGCGGGCACCGGACGGCGCGCGCCGGCGGGGGCGGGGCCGCCGATCGGCGCCGGCGCGACCGCGGGGGCCGCCGCGGGGGCCGGGACCGCCGCCGGGCCGCCGACTTGCGCCGGCGCGACCGCGGGGGCCGCCGGCGCCGCCTTCGCGCCCGCTCCGTCGTCGATCACCACAACGACCTCGCCGACGTTCACCGTGTCGCCCACCTTGCCGCGCAGCGAGGCGACGCGTCCGCCGCGCGGCGAGGGGATGGTGACGGCGGCCTTGTCGGTCTCGACGTCGACCAGCGGCGCGTCCTCCCGGACCTCGCCGCCCTCGGTGACGTGCCACTTGAGGATCTCGCCCTCGGCGATGCCTTCGCCCAGGTCGGGCAGTTTGAACTCGAACAAGGCCAGCCTCCCGGTCCGTCCGCGACCGCGTCAGAAGTCCAGCGTCTCTTCGATGGCGCGGGCCACGCGGCCGGCGCTCGGGATGTAATGCTTCTCGCGACCGAAGTAGGGCGTCACCACGTCGTAGCCCGTCACGCGCGCGACGGGCGCCTCCAGATACAGGAAGGCGCGGTCGTTGATCTGCGCGGTGATCTCGCTGCTTGGTCCGAAGCTGCGCGGAGCCTCCTGCACCACGACGCAGCGGCCCGTGCGGCGCACCGACTCGCAGATCGCGCCGGCGTCCAGCGGGGCGATGGAAAGCACGTCGATGATCTCGATCGACGCGCCACGCTTCTCGGTCACCTCTGCCGCGGCCTTCAACGTCGGCCGCATCATCGCGCCCCACGAGACCAGCGTCAGATCCGTGCCCGGCTGCGCCACCTGGCACTTCCCGATGGGCAGCACCTCGGGCTCGTCCGGCACCTCCTCGCGGAAGGCGCGGTACGAGTGCTTGGGCTCCATGAACACGACGGGGTCCGGGTCGCGGATCGCCGCGGCCATGAGCGCGCGCGCGTTGCGCGGCCCGCTGGGCAGCACGACCTTGGCGCCCGGCAGGTGGGCCCAGATGGCTTCGCGGCTCTCGCTGTGGTGCTCCAGGGCGCGCACGCCGCCGCCGTAGGGCATGCGCACGACCAGCGGCAGCGTGAACTGCCCCTGCGTGCGGGCGCGCATGCGCGTGGCGTGCGCCTCGTACTGGCCCATCATCAGGTAGCTGAAGCCGCAGAACTGCATCTCGCAGACCGGCCGCAGCCCGGCCATGGCCATGCCGATCGAGGCGCCCAGGATGGCGCTCTCGGCCAGCGGCGTGTCCAGCACGCGATCCCTGCCGAACTTCTCCAGCAGGCCGTCCGTGACGCGGAACACGCCGCCGTCCCTGCCCACGTCCTCGCCCAGCACGAGCACCGAGCGGTCGCGCTCCATCTCCTCCGCCAGCGCGAGGTTGATGGCCTGCACCATCGTCAGCTTAGCCATGGTCGGCCTCCTTGCCGCCGTCGAAGCGCACGTTGGCCAGGAACTCGGCGCGCTGCTCGTGCAGGTGCGGGTGGTCGGTGCCGTAGACGTGCTCGAAGGCGATGTCGTCGGCGCGGTCGTGCGGGGCCTCGAAGGCGCGCACGGCGCCGTCGACCTGGTCCTTGACCTCGGCCGCCAGCGCCCGGTCGCGCTCCTCGTCCCACAGGCCGCGCGCGCCCAGGTAGGCGCGGAAGCGGATCAGCGGCTCCTTCTCCCAGGCGCGTTTCTCCTCGGCCTCGTCGCGGTACTTCTTCGGGTCGTCGGCCGTGGTGTGCATCATCAGGCGGTAGGTGACCGCCTCGATCAGGTACGGGCCCTTGCCCGAGCGCGCGTGGTCCAGCGCCTCGTGGATCGCCACCCACACCGCCAGCGCGTCGTTGCCGTCGACCTGCAGGCAAGGGATGTCGAAGCCGAGGGCCTTCTGGGCCAGCGTGCGGCTGCTGGTCTGCGCCGCGCGGGGCACCGAGATGGCCCACTGGTTGTTCTGCACCACATAGACGACCGGCGCCTTCCAGACCGCGGCGAAGTTCAACCCCTCGTGGAAGTCCCCCTCGCTGGTGCCGCCGTCGCCGATGAAGGCCACCGCGACCGCGTCCTCGCCCTGGTAACGGCTGGCGAACGCGAGCCCGGCCGCCTGGGGAATCTGGCAGCCGATGACCACGCTGATCGGCGTGATGCGCAGGGCCGGATCCGGCAGGAGGTTGCCCTCTTCCCAGCCGTTGTAGTAGTGCAGCGGCGAGGTCAACGGTTCGCCCCGCACCAGCCGGCCGCCGGTCTCGCGGAAGGCGCCCACGAACCAGTCCTTCGGGCCCATGGCCATGGCGATCGGCACGCTGACGGCCTCGTGGCCGGTGTTGGGCGGAAAGGTGCCCAGGCGGCCCTGGCGCTGCAGCTTGAGCATGCGCTCGTCCAGCTCGCGCGCCAGGCGCATCCAGCGGTACATCTCCAACAGGCGCTCGCCCGGCAGGCCGGGGTCCAGCTTCGCGTCGACCTGGCCCTTCTCGTCCAGGACCTGCAGGTGGTCGACGACGAACTTCGCGACGGGCTTTCTCGGCATGCGTGGTCCTTCTGCGAGGCGCGGCCCCGCCACCCTGCCCGGGCGGGGCGGGCGGACGCGGGACCTGGCGCTGCGGCGGGCATCCTTGATGGGGGCCAGGTGTGCCTCCGAATGCGCCCTGCGGCGCCGGGGGCCGGCCCGGGAAGAACAGGGCACATGATAACAGGCGGGCCCCGGATCGCCAATCCCTCACCCTCGCCCGGACCTTCGCGAATGGTCCGGGCTAGCTGCCCGGCCGCGGCCCGGTTATCTTGCCGACAAGCGAGTCGAGACCCGAACCAACCCAGCGGCGGAGGCCGGACATGCTGAAACCCAACCTCCTGGCGGCCCTGAACCAGCAGATCAACGAGGAGTACTACTCCTCCTACATCTACCAGTCGATGGCGGCGTACTTCGCGGACGTCCATCTGGACGGCTGCGCCCACTGGATGCGGCTGCAGGCCCAGGAGGAGCACGACCACGCCCTGAAGATCTTCGACTACGTGATCAGCCGCGGGGGCCGCGTGGTGCTGGCGGAGGTGAAAGCGCCGCCGAAGGAGTGGGCCAACCCGCTGGCGGCCTTCGAGGCGGCGCTGAACCACGAGAAGTTCATGACGGCCAACATCACCAAGCTGGCGGACCTTGCGCAGGCCGAGAAGGATCACGCCACGAACAACCTGATGCAGTGGTACGTCACCGAGCAGGTCGAGGAGGAAGCGAACGTCGATGACATCGTCAACAAGATCAAGATGGTGGGCACCGACGGCGCCGGGCTGTTCCTGATCGACCGCGAACTGAAGACGCGCACCGCGTCGCCGGCCGCGGGGGCCTGAAGCGGGTCCGCGCCGCCGGCCGCGCCGGCGGGCCCGACAGGGGCGACCGCACGGTCGCCCCTTCTGCATTCCCCGCCACCGGCGGTGCGCGCCTCAGCGCGGCGCCGGCGCGGCGGCGGTCAGGGCCCGCGCCAGGCTCAGCAGGTCGTCGCGGCGCACCGAGAAGGTGCCGGCGAAGCCGCCGTCCCAGGCCGACATCGTCAGCCGGCAGGGCAGCGACTCCAGCGCGTCGGCGCCCGGCAGCGCCGCCGGGTCCTCCGGATCGCCGGCCAGGCCGGCGAACCAGCGCCACAGCGCCGTCAGGTCTCCGGCGATCACTTCCTGCACGTGGCCGTCGCCCGCGGCCGCCGCCACGGGCCGCGGATCAACCGGGCCCCGTCGGGACTCGTCGCGGCAGGCCGCGATCATCATCGCCAGGGCTCCGCGGTCCGGGTCGGCGCACGCCAGCAGGTGGTCCCCGACCCGGGCCAGCCGGATCTCCGGCGCCAGGCGGCCGAACAGCCCCGACACCTGTTGCACCTGGGGCGCGGCGGCGCCCGCGCCCCGCACCGGGGCCAGCAGCGCCGGCGCGTCCAGCCAGACGCGGTAGCCGCGCACATCGGCGCCGGGAAAGCGCTCTTCCGGCAGCGGCTCCAGCCGCACCGGGGTCGGCAGCGCCGCCAGGCGGTCCAGCAGGCCGGTCAACTGGCGGAAGGCGGCCTTCCCGTCGCGCGCCTTCAGGACGGCATGGACGACCGCGCCGGCCTCGGTCACGCGCAGACCGGCCGCCACGGGCCGGGCAGTTTT
>VGXH01000017.1 GCA_016873405.1 bacterium | reverse complement strand
GAGCTCGTAGGCGATCATGATGCCGACCAGCGCGTCCCTCCCGTCCAGCCCGCGGGCCTCGGCGGGCGAGATCGCGGCGAAGATGATGTCGGACGGGTGGCTCGGGTCCTGCTCCCAGAAGATGTCGTTGTAGTCCAGCGCCCGGATCAGCAGGCTGTTCATCAGCGCCGCGTTCGCCGCGTTGGTGCGCTCGCCCGATCCGATGAGCGTGGCCTCGGGCGTGCCCCCCTGCCGCCGGATGAAGCGGTACATGGCCGCCATGTCCGCATTGCGGACGGCCGCCAGCGCGCAGCCGACCGAATCGAGCAGGAAGCGCTTGGCCTCCTTGACGTCGGCGGCGGGCAGGTCCTCGTAGTGGAGGCCCACGGCGTACTCGGCCAGGCGGCGGGTCAGGCTGGGACGGGCGGCAGCGCTCATCGGAATCCTCGCGGGCTGAAGGTGGGGCGCGGCGCGCCCGGCCGGTGGCGCGGCGGGACGGTCGCGGGCCGCCGGCCGGGCGCGGGACGGCCGCAACATGACACGGACGGGCCGCCGCCGCCAGCCCGTCGCCCGCCCGTCGCCGCGACGGCCGGCGTCCGGCGGATCGCGGACACGCATCGCGGACCGCCCTTGCCCGGGGCCCGGGCGCTGCGCTAGGATCGGACGGCGCGGCGGGCCGCGCCCGCCGCCGGAATCGGTCCCCGGACCTGCTTCCCCACGCACGCGGAGGGCGTCACATGGATTTCCACGAGCTCCAGAAAACGCGCGTCGCCGACCTGCGGGAGATGGCGAAGGAGAAGTGCCCGGACGTCAAGGGCGTGATCGGGCTGCGCAAGGACGAGCTGGTCGATCTCCTGGCGCAGCGGCTGCACATCGAGCGGCCGCACCGCCACATCGAACCCGGACTCGGCAAGCGCGCCATCAAGGCGGAGATCCGCCGTCTGAAGGTCGCGCGCCTGGACGCGCTGACGAGCGGCGACCGCGAGGCCCTGCAGGCCGCGCGCAAGGCGATTCACCGGCGCAAGCGCAAGCTGCGGCGGCTCGCCTCGAGCCGCTGAGATCCTGCGCGCGGGGGCGCGGCCGGAACGACCGGGCCGCCGTCGCGCGGCCGACGCCGGCCCGGCCGCGCGCCCGGATCCGGTCGCGTCAGAGCTCGTCCTTGAGCGGCAGGCGGGGGCCGCCCGCCACCTCGTGATCGTCGGCGGCGACGATGACCGCGTCCAGCAGGCGCTCGACGCGCACGCCCGTGCTCTGCTGGTTGAGCACCGCCAGCGCCCGGTTCCAGCCGTCCAGCCAGACTTCCAGGCGCGCGCGCTGGCCGTCGTCGCCGCCGAAGCGGACCACCAGGTCGATGTCGCTCTCGGCGGTGGCGCGACCGTCCGCGACCGATCCGCGCAGGTGCACGGCCACCACTCCGCTCGTGTCCGGGTCCAGCGACCGCGCCAGTTCCTCGGCCACCTGTCGGCGCCAGCGGGCGTGTCTCAGCGGCGAGTCGGCCGCCGCCGCCGTCGCGCGCGCGGCGCCCGTCGCGCGCCGGTCGCCAGGCGCTTCGAGGACGGCCACCGCATGGTCCAGTTCCGCGTTCTGGTAGATCCGCAGCACGCGCCCGCGCGAGGCCGCCGGCACGTCGACCACCCGCACGCAGTGCTCCAGCGGCGCGTGGTCGGGCAGCAGCTCCGCCAGGCGGTTGGGCGCGCCCAGCAGGAAGTCCTCCCGGAAGACGATGCCTGCGTCGTCCGGGTAGAGCGGCAGGTAGCGGATGCCGGCCTCCACCAGGTCCTGGAAGAAGTGGGTTCCGAAGCTCAGGTCCGGCACGTAGTCGCCCCGGCGCCGCGCCACCTCGACCAGCATGGCCGTGTTGTTGATGTCGGCGTAGGTCACCGCCACGCCCAGCTTGATGTCGCCGCGGCTGCCCCAGCGCCCCGGCCCCACCAGGATGAACGAGCGCTTGCGCAGCAGCCCGTTCAGCGCCCCCACGACACGACCGACCGAGGCCATGGTCTCCCGGTCGGGCAACTCGGCGTACGCCTCCGGCACCACGTACACGACATGCGTGATGTCCGGCACCTGGCCGTTGGAGACGAAGCGGTCGGCCGTGAACAACACGTCCTCCGGACGCAGGTCGTGGGGGATCGGCGACGGCGCGTTGTCGCCCGACATCGCCTGCGGGCGGCATTGCACCAGGTAGAAATCCTTGCCGTCGTGGGCGAACTCGATGTCCACGGGCGACTGCAGGTACATCGCCAGCGTCTTGAGCAGGGCCTGGATGCGGGTCACGAAGTCGGTGCCGTCCAGCAGGCCCCGCAGATCGGCGACCAGATCGTCGTGCTCGGGATCCAGCATCAGCCTCTGCACCTGCTGCAGATGCCCGCCGCGCAGAACGGAGAAGACGCGTTCGACGAGCGGGTAGTCCGCGCCGGCCTCCTTCAGGAGATCGGCCAGCGGCACCGTCTCGAAGCTCGCCGTCTCGAGGTTGATGACGTCGGCCTGCCGCGGGCTGTAGCGCAGGGTCTCCTGCAGCGAGGCGTGCGCGCGCAGTCCGCGTTGGCCGGGCACCGCCAGCACCGGGAAGTCGTCGCCGACGCGGTCGACCGCGCGCGTGCCCAGCCCCGGCACCAGGCGCAGCAATCCGTCCTCGCGCCGGATGCGCGGCGACCAGCGGAACTCGTTCAGGCTGAAGGCCACGCCCGCGAAGGCGGGCAGCCAGTAGCGGCCCACGCGCGTGCCCACGACCTCCTGGATCAGGATGCCCATCTCCTCGACGAACTCCTGCAGTCCCCGCTCGCGCCGATACTCGATCGGGTCGGGACCGAGGATCGAGGCCCACACCTCCGCGACCGCGTCCTGCAGCGCCGCCAGGCGGTCGGCGCGGGACCCGCGGTTGGGCAGGAACAGGCTCTTGTACTTGCCCGAGAAGGCGGTGCCGAAGCGATCCTCCAGAAGGCTCGAGCTGCGGATGATCAGCGGCACGTCGCCGAAGTAGTCCAGCGCGCGCGAGAGCCCTTCCACCAGATCGGGCGGGAACGGGCTGTTCTTGAACAGCTGGACCAGGTTGGGGTACTCGCGGCGGACCTGCGTGATGTCCTTGAACTTCTGGTCCATGACGTCGTCAAGATCGTTCAGGCGGATGAAGTCCATGATCACGTCGGAGACGACGTACCAGGTCCGCGGCGTCTTGACGGTGCCCACGCCCATCTCCGCGGCCTCGGGCCGCTCCAGGATCCAGCCGGCCAGGAGCAGGCCGGCGGCCTTGCCGCCCAGCTTGCCGTAGCAGCCCCGCGTCATGATCACGCGGTCGAGCAGGCCGTGGAAGTCGGTGATCCGCGCCACCTCCTTCGCCACGTTGATGTAGTCGAGCTGTTCGGTCAGGAAGCGCTGGATGAGCGAGACGCGCAGGCTCTTGAGCGTGCTGGGCGCCAGGCCGCTGCGCCCGAGCAGGACGTCGTTGTAGCGGCGGATGGCCTCGGCGATCTCCGGCATCGTGCTGCGGGGATCGGCCACCACGGTGCCGAAGAAGCTGGCCTCGTCCTCCTTCAGCCAGCGCTGCAAGCGTTCGGAGATCTCCTCGTCGGGCAGGTAGCGGGCGGCCAGCTCGAACGGAGCGCCGGTCATCAGGGGGGATTGCTCCAGCGGCAGGCGGGTTCCCGGCACCTTGGTCTGGCTCGGGCGCGCGGAACCGGGCCGGCCGGCGTCGAGTCGGCCCTCGCGGCGGGCCGCCCCGGCGGGACCGGTGTCCACCTCCGCCAGCATGACCTGCGCCTCGCTCAGTCCGATCGAGCAGAGGTGGTTGAGCATCTTGCGGGAAACGCGAACGAACTGCCGGCCGCGACCCTGGCGGATCACGTCCAGCAGTTCGCGCCACGGGACGGCCGCGAACGCGCGGCGGGAGTCGTCAGGCTGCCCGCCGCGCGCGCGGTCCATGCTCAGGCCCAGCCCCGGTCGCGGCAGGCCGCCGCCACCCGGTTGACCGCCACCACGTAGGCGGCATCGCGCATGTAGAGCTTCTTCTTGCGCGCCAGGTCGCTGACCGAGTGGTACGCCGTTTTCATCTTGGCGTCCAGTTTGCCCAGCACGTCGTCGCGGTCCCAGAAGAAGTTCGTGTTGCACTGGACCTGCTCGAAGTAGCTGCAGGTCACGCCGCCGGCGTTGGCCAGGAAATCCGGGATGTTGAAGATGCCGCGCTTGAACAGGATGGCGTCGGCCTCGGGCGTCGTCGGGCCGTTGGCGCCCTCGACGACGACCTTCACGCGCTTGCTGATCTTCTCGGCGTTCGCCCCGGTGATCTGGTTCTCGATGGCGGCCGGGATCAGGATGTCGACCTCGCGGTCCAGCCAGGCGTCGCCCGGCAGGATCTCGTAGCCCAGTTCGCGGGCCTTGGCGGGGTCGATGCCGCCGAAGCGGTCGGTGATGCCGCGCAGTTGCTCGAGGTCGATGCCCGACGCCTTCTGGTAGCTGACGGACTTCTGCTCGGCGTGATTCCAGCTCGAGACGCTTTTCGTCTTGCCGCCCATGCGGTGGTACAGCTCGATCGCGTACTGCGCCACGTTGCCGAAGCCCTGCACGCTGGCGGTCGTCGCCTTGACGTCGATGCCGAGCTCGGCCAGCGCCTCGCGCAGGCAGTAGACGCAGCCGTAGCCGGTCGCCTCGGTGCGGCCCAGCGAGCCGCCCATGCCCACCGGCTTGCCGGTGATCATGCCCGGGTAGTGGCCGCCGCGGATGACCTCGAACTCGTCGAGCATCCACAGCATGTGCTGCGGGTTGGTCATCACATCGGGCGCCGGCACGTCCTCGACGGGACCGACGTTCTTGTTCATCTGGCGCACCCAGCCGCGGCAGATCGCCTCCTGCTCGCGGGCGCTCAGGTGGTGCGGATCGCAGATGACGCCGCCCTTGCCGCCGCCCAGCGGGATGTCGGCCACCGCGCACTTCCAGGTCATCCACATCGCCAGCGCGCGGACGGTGTCGGCCGTCTCCTGCGGATGGAAGCGGATGCCGCCCTTGGCCGGGCCGCGGGCGTCGTTGTGCTGCACGCGGAAGCCCTGGAACACCTTCACGGTGCCGTCATCCATGCGCACCGGAATGCTGAAGTGGAACTCGCGCAGCGGGCTGCGCAGCAGCTCGCGCGTGCCCTGGTCCAGGCCGATCAGGTCGGCGCTCTTGTCGAACTGGGCGCGGGCCATCTGGAACGGATTGAAGGAAGCGTCGTGAGCCATCCTCGTCACCCCGTGTTGAAGCCTGGGCGCATCAGGCCGCGCCCGGTGCCTTGGTGGCCGAAAAATCGCGGGCCGCCGCGGCGCGGGCAAGGAGAATCAACCTTCCTGCGCGGGGATTCCGGTCCCGGCCGTCGCCCCGGCCGCCCCGTCGCGCGCGCTCCCGTCGCGCGCGCTCCCCTCGCGCGGCGCCCCCGCCCCGGCCTCAGGCCTCAGCACCAGGCCGCGCCGCGAGCGCCCGTCGATGAGCACCGTCAACGGCTCGGGCAGCCGCAGCAGCCGGGCGTGGCGGCCGGTCGCCAGCGCCGCCTGCGCGTCCAGCCAGTCCCAATCCAGACGGTCCGGCCCCTCGTTGCCGCCGACGGTCAGGTAGCCCACCTGGAAACAGGTCAGATTCTGGAAGAAATGGGAGCCCTGGCTGGGGGTGACCGCGAACCCGTCCAGCGGGGCCTCCACGATCACGCGCGCCCCGGAAATCTGGTCCCAGCGGACCGGGATGCCCAGCCAGCGGTCCGACGAGCCCCAGCGCCCCGGGCCGGCCAGCAGGTACGGCCGCCCCTCGGCGGCCAACTGCCGATTGAAGGCGGCGATCTCCGCCGCCGCCTCCGGCGAGCGCGCGCGGTCGAAGCCCGCCCGCGGCACATAGAGGATGTCGCGGATGTCCGCGGAACGGCCGTTGCCGAGGGCCGTGGTGGTGGCGACCAGCGCGTCGGGCGCCGCCAGCAGTTCCGGCGGCACCGCCGGCGCCACCAGCCCGGCGGCCAGCGGCCGTATCTGCAGGAAGCCGAACTGGTGCGGCACGTCCTGGCCGTCGCCCAGCACGACGGCGAACTCGATCTCGACCTCGGCGCTCATCGTGCGCCGGCCGAGATCCAACAGCAGCGCGGTGATCTCCGCCAGCGGGAAGGCTCGCGCCTTCAGCACGCCGGCGAACGAGACCAGGCGCTCCCCTGCGCGCCCGAGTCCGTCGTAGATCATGTTGTCGGCCGGCACGTGCACCGAACCGACAGGCGCCAGCGTGCCGTGCGCTTCGGCCGCGGCCAGATCCAGCAAGGCCAGGTTGTAGTCGTCGCGCGGACCGGGGTACTGGTCGGGGCGGCTGACGTCCACGGCGTAGAACTCGCGCTGGCTCTCGCGCAGCCAGTCGTTCAGCGTGTTGAACTGCGGCAGGGCCAGCGGCCGCGCGGGGCTGAAGCGCAGCGCCTTGCCGCCCCCGACCACCGTGCGCCCGAGTCCCAGCGCCACGGTGACGACGCCGTCCTCGGGCTTCAGATCGCCGGCCGGATAGTAGTTGGCCGACAGCCCCACCCCGGAGAAGTGCGGATAGTCGTAGTGTCCGTGCCGCCGGCCCACGACCTGCTGCACGATCACCGCCATCTTCTCCTCCTCGATCCGGTTGGCGGTGGCCTCGACGTAGCTCTTGGCCGCCCGCGAGTAGGTCGAGGCGTAGACCAGCTTGATCGCGTCGCAGAGCTGGTCCAGGCGCACCTTCAGGTCGGGGTGGTTGTTGGCCAGCATGTAGGTGGCGTAGACGCCGGCGAACGGCTGGAACTGGCTGTCCTCCAGCAGGCTCGACGAGCGCACCGCCAGCGGGTAGCGCACCTGGTCCAGGAACGCCTCCAGGTCGCCGTAGATCTCCGGCGGCAGCTTGTGCGCCAGGCAGGCGGCGACCACCTGCTCGTCGTCCAGATCCGCCTGCACCCGCGCGCGCAGCTCGCCCTGATCGAAGAAGGTGTCGAAGACGTTCGTGCCGATGACCGCCGTGGTCGGCACGCGGATGACGGTGCCCGGGAAGCGATCGTGGATGCCGTAGCCGTGCAGGATCGAGTTGACGAACGCCAGCCCCCGCCCCTTGCCGCCCAGGGAGCCGCCGCCGATGCGCACGAAGGCGCTGAGGGTGTCGAAGTGGCGCCGCGAGAAATCGGCGACCACGCCGCGCTGCGCCTCGCTGCGGAAGCGATTGATCGTCTGCACCAGGAACTCGCGCAGGTCCTCAACGTGCTCGAACTCCGTCACCTTGCGCGGCCGGATGGCCGCCGCCAACTGGAACTCCGTGCGCGCCCGCAGCCAGTTGGAGAAGTGGTCGTGCGAGGCGTGGTGCCGGACCGACGCCGCCGGCACCGTGCGCAGCTGCCGGGCCAGGCCCTTGAGATCCGCGGCGCGACCGACCTCGGTCCCGTCCGGCAGGCGGAACACGAACTCGCCGAAGCCGAAGTTGTCGAGCATGAACCGCCGCAGGTCCTGCAGCAGCGTCCGCGACCGCTTGCGGACGAATCCGGCCCCGACCTGGTGCGCCACGGCCTCCAGGTCGCCGTCGGTCGACTGCAGCACCGCCGGCGTGTGCGGATCGACGTACTTGACCCGCCGGATGAACTCCACGCCCGCATCGTCGCGCGGGACCCCCTGCCGCGGGAAGCGCCCGTCGGCGATCACTCCCAGCAGCGAGTCCTTGTAGCTGGAGTAGAGGTCCCACGCCTCCTCGAACGTGCGGGCCAGCAGGACCTTCGGCCGCGCCCGCAGCCGCAGCAGGCGATGGCTCAGGTTGATGCCCTCGGCCATCAGCGACTGCGTCTGTTCCAGCACCTCCCCGTAGAGAAGCGGCAGGAAGGCGGAGTAGAAGCGCACGGAATCCTCGACCAGCAGGATGCAGCGCACCTCGCCGTAGCGCGTGTCGTGCGCCACGTTGCGCTCGTCCTCGCAGACCTTGATGATCGCCAGCAGCAGCCGCACGTCGCCGTTCCACAGGAAGCAGCGGTCGATGCTGCCCTGGTTGTCGGATTCCTGGAGGTGCTGCAGTTCGCGGGGGCTGAAGGCCAGCGTGTAGATCGGCACCTCGGCCGTGCGGCTGCGGATGCGTCGCGCCAGCTCGGCGGCCGACATGTCGCCCAGGCGCGTCATGGTCACCACCAGATCGTAGCGGTGCGCCTCCAGCAGCTTGACGGCCTCGTCTCCGCTCGCCGCGCGCGCCACATGGGGCGGGTAGCTGAGGTTCAGCTCGCGATACTCGTTCAGCAGCAGCTCGGTCAGCCGCCCGCCCTCCTCCAGCGTGTAGGCGTCGTACTCCGAAGCGACCAGGAGTATCTCCTGGACGCGGTAGGGCATCAGATGCCCGAACCCCCGGAACTCGGGGGGCGCGCCGGCGGCGCGGGCGACGGGATCGGGGTGCATGGCGGACATCCTAGGGGATGACGGCGAACCCTGCCAGCGGCCACTGCGGCGGTCCGCCCCGGGTCGCGGCAACGACCGCTCGGGTCGTCCGGATCGGCGTGCTATGCTGAAGGCGGCGATCGGCCGACCGGCCGGCGGAGCCGACGGAGGGGATTCGGCCTTGGGTGCAGGGCGGAATGGCCGGGCGACCGTCCCCGTGGCGGCGCTCCTGCTGGGCGCGGCGGCGTGGGGACATGCCGCCGCCGCACCCGTTGCGCCGGCGCGGGTGCAGCTGGCCACCTGGGAAGCGGGGCAGTCGCTGCTGGACGGAGGCGCCGCCACGGCCGCCGGCGCGCACTACCTTAGCCTGCTCGCCGACGGCTATGTCCTGCCGCATGTCGAGGGAGCGCTCGAAGCGGCGAACCGCCTCTGCCGCGAGGACAGCGCCCTGGCGGCGCTCGCCGGCCGACTCCGCGGGGACGACGCCCGCCTCCACCTCGAGGCGGCGCGCCAGCGCGCGGCCGAACGACACGGCGCGGCGGCGGCGGCCTGGGCCCGACTCGCGGCGCGGGCCTCCGCCCGCGGCGACACCGCGGGCGCCGCCATCGCCTGGCTCGCCTGTGCGCGCGCCCGCCTGCGCGCCGAGGAGCCCGACTCCGCGCGGACGGCCTGCGCGCGGGTCGCCGTCCTGCGGCTGTCGGCCGCCGCCGGCGGTCGCCTGCGGGCGGACGCGCGGACGCTGGCGGCCGGCATCGCCTACCTTGCGGGTGGACACGCCGAGGCCGACAGCCTCTATCGCCTGGCGTTGGACGAAGCCCAGGCCCGGGGCTGGCGGCAGATCGCCTGCGACGCGCTCAACGGACTGGGCGCCGTCAAGAGCCGCCAGCGGCGCTTCGCCGAATCGCTGGCCTTCTACGCGCGAGCCGTGGACATGGCGACCGCATTGGGCGACAGCGGCCGGGCGGCGATGTGCCTGGCCAACCTGGCCTACCAGGAGACCGAAGCACGAGACGTGGCCGCGGCCCGAGGCCATCTGGCCCGGGCGCACAAGATCGCCCTTGCCTGCGGACGCCCGTCCCTGCTGGGCGCCGTCCAGACCGGCCTCGGCGCCGCGGCCGATGCCGAAGGACGCCGCGATGCCGCCGCCGAGCACTTCCGCCAGGCCTGCGACGTTCTCGTGGCCGGGGGCCACGAGCGCGGCGAACTGGCCGCCCGCCAGCGCCTGGCCTACGTGCTGCTGCAGACCGGCGAGTACGCCCAGGCCGTGTCCCACTACGAACGTTGCCGCCTGATCTGTGAACGCCTGCGGACGCCGCACATCCGCAATTGGGTCGAGGGCGGCCTGGCCCTGGCCTGCCACTACCTGGGTGACCTGGACCGCGCCGCCGCCGCCTATCGGCGAGCCCTGGCGCTGAACGAGGAACTCGGCGACCGCATGAGCGCCGCCTGGTGTCTCAATTCGCTGGGGCAGCTCGCCGCCCTGCAGGGCGACTACCGGCGGGCGCTGGTGGACCATCACCGGGCCCTGGAGACCTGCGCGGCCATCGACGACGGCGCGGGTGAAGCCCGGACCCGCGTGAGCATCGCCTGGGTCCACCTCCAGTTGGGCGACCTCGAATCCGCCCGCGACGAGGGCGAGCGGGCGCTGACCCTGGCGGAGGCGGCGCGTTCCGAGGAGATCGCCCGGGAAGCGATGGGGGCGCTCCAGGCCGTGTACGCGGCGGCGGGGAATCCGGCGCTCGCGGAGCTCCACGCCCGCCGCGCGCTGACCATCGCCCGTCGCTGGCGGGACAAGGTGGCCATGATCGACGCGCTGGACGACCTGGCTGCGCTCCACCTGGCGCAGGGTCGCCGCGCTGACGCTCGCCGCCTGCTGGCCGATGCCTCCGCGCTCCTGGCCGACGACGGCGAGTGGCCGGCGCGCGCGCGGACGCTGCTGCTGCGCTCGCGGGCTCACGGCGAGCCGGACAGCGCCAGCGCCCTGGCCGCGCGCGCGCTGGCGCTGGCGCGCGAGGGCGGCCTCAGCGAGTTGGAGTGGCAGTGCCTGGCGGACCTCGGCGGCCTCGCCCTGGCGCGGGGCGACACGGCGGCGGCCGAGCGGCTGCTGACCGAATCGGTGACCGCGAGCGAATCGCTGCGGCGGCGCGTGGGCGTCGACGAACTGCGTCGTCACCTGCCGGCGCCGGCCGCCGCTCCCTACGAGAGCCTGATCGCCTTGCAGGCCCGGCGCGGCGGGCGCGGCGCGCCGATGGCGCTGGCGACCGCCGATCGCGCCCGCGCCGGGGTGCTGGCCGACCGTCTGCGCGAAGCGCTGGCCCGCGGCGGCGAGGGGCCGTCGCCGGAATCGGCCCGGCGGGAACGGGATCTCGTCTCCCGCCTGGCGCACGTGCAGGCCCGGCTTCAGGACGGCGGCCTGGACACGCTGACGCGCCGCGATCTGGGGCAGCGCGCCCGCGACCTGGAGCGTGAGCACGGGCTGCTGGGTCTGCGCCTGGCGGCCAGCGGCGCCCCGCACGCGCGCGAACTCTACGCCGCGCCCGAGTCTCCCGATTCCCTGCTGGCGGCGCTGCGCCCGGGCGAACGGCTCCTGTACTACGTGCTGGGCGCCGAAGGCTCCTGGCTGTTCAGCGCGACCCGCGACGCCGTGTGCGCCCACGCGCTGCCGCCGCGCGACGAGATCGAGACCCGCGTCGACCTGTACCTGCGGCTCCGCCTCCGCGGTGACGCACCCCCTCCGGTGCCGACCATGGCCGCCCGGGGGCTGCACGAGGGGCTGGTCGCGCCGGCGGCCGCGGAACTGCGTCCCGGCGAGACCCTCGTCGTCGTCCCGGACGGCCTGTTGCACAGGCTGCCCTTCGGCGTCCTGCGCTCGGCCGACGGCCCCCTGGGCGAGGGTCACGCCGTCTTCGTCGCGCCTTCGCTCGGCACGCTGCGGGCGCTGCGCGCGCGCGGCGCGGCGCGGCAGGAGATGGTCGACCCGTCGCCCCTGCCGCTGCTGGCGGTCGGCTGCGAAGGCGACCGCAAGCGCGGCGCCGCGGCGCGGGGGCGGGTGCATCCGTTCACCGGCGCACCCCTGCCCCGACTGCACCACGCCGAACGCGAAGCGGCCATGGTCGCGGACCTCTTCCCCGGCGCGCGACTGCTGCGGGACGCGGACGCCACGGAGGGATCCGGGCTGCGGGCGCTGCTGGCGAGCGCCCAGGTCGTGCACTTCGCGGCCCACGGGCACGCGGACGACGCCGACCCCCGCCGGTCGTACCTGGTGCTCAACCCGCCCGCGGTCGCGCCGGACGCGGGGGGCGCCGATGACGGTTTGCTGCAGTGGCACGAGGCCGTTTCGCTGCCGCTGCGCGCGACGCTGGTGACGTTGGCTTCGTGCCGTTCGGCCGGGGGCGAACTGGCGCGCGGCGAAGGCGTGACCGGATTGACCCAGGCCTTCCTCCACGCCGGCGCCGACTGCGTGCTGGCCGCCCAGGCCGATGTGCCGGACGCCGCCGCGCGACGCCTCCTGCTGGCCTTCTACCGCGCCTGGCGCGGCGGCCTGCCGGCGGCCGCGGCGTTGCAGTCGGCGCAGCGCGCCGCCCTGGCGCGGCAGGATGCGGACGGGTGGCAGGCGACCGGGGCGGAGTTCGTGCTCGTGGGCGACGGCAGCGTCATGGCGCCCGGCGCCCGCCCCGCGCGGCGGCCGCCGGCGGTGGCGACGGCCCTGGCGCTGACGGCCGCGACGGCCGCGACGGCCGTCGTCATCGCCGTTCGGCGCCGG
>VGXH01000016.1 GCA_016873405.1 bacterium | reverse complement strand
ATCAAGCCTTGTATGATAGGCGGCGCCGGTTCCCTTCCGCCAGCGAAAAAGAAGTCGCAGCCCTGCCGCCCGCCCCGGACCTCGACGATGCCCAGCCGACCCGCGCGGATCCGCAACCTCTGGATCGCCAGCAGGTTGTCGACCGGCGCCGGCGGCGGCCCGTAGCGGTCGCGGAATTCCTCCCGCAGGCGATGGCAGGCCTCGGTCCTCCGCAGCCGCGCGAGGCGGCGGTAGAGGTCCATCTTGTGCTGCGGATCGCCCACGTAGTCGTCGGGCAGATAGGCGGCCACGCGGAGCTCGATCTTCACGTCCAGCGGGGCAACACCGCCGCCGCCCTGGAGTTCCGCCACCGTCTCCTCGAGCAGCCGGCAATAGAGGTCGAAGCCGATCGCCTCCATGTGGCCATGCTGCTCCTCGCCCAGCAGGTTGCCGGCGCCGCGGATCTCCAGGTCCCGCATGGCGATGTGATAGCCCGAGCCGAGGGCCTGGAATTCCTCGAGGGCGGCCAGACGGCGCCTGGCCTCGGCGGTCAGCCGCTCGCCGGGCGGGGTCATCAGGTAGGCGAAGGCGCGGTGGTTGCTGCGCCCGACGCGTCCGCGCAGCTGGTAGAGCTGGGCCAGCCCGAAACGGTCGGCGCGATCGATGATGATGGTGTTGACGCGCGGCATGTCCAGGCCCGACTCGATGATCGCGGTGGCCACCAGCACGTCCAGCTCGTGGCCGAGGAACCTGGTCATGATCTCCTCGAGCCGGTCCTCCTGCATCTGGCCGTGCGCCCAGCCCACCCTCACGTTCCCCAGCAGCTCGCGGATCAGCTGCGCCATGCCCTCGATCGTCTGCACGCGGTTGTGCACGAAGAAGACCTGGCCGCCGCGGTGCAGCTCGCGCAGGATGGCCTCGACCAGGATCTTCTTGTCGAAGGCGCACAGTTCGGTGTGGATCGGCAGGCGGTCGCGCGGCGGGGTGTTGATCAGCGACATGTCGCGCGCGCCCATGAGGGCCAGGTAGAGCGTGCGCGGGATCGGCGTCGCGCTGAGCGTGATCGCGTCGACCTGCCGCTTCATCTCCTTCAGGCGCTCCTTGTGGCGGACGCCGAAGCGCTGCTCCTCGTCGATCACCAGCAGGCCCAGGTCCGCGAACTTCACGTCCCGGGACAGGAGGCGGTGCGTGCCGATCAGCACGTCGAGCCGCCCGGCCGCCAGCTGGGCCAGCACCTGCTTCTGCTCGGCCGGCGTGCGGTAGCGGTTGAGCACGGCCACGCGCACGGGGAAATCGCGGAAGCGCTCGCCGAAGGTCTCTCCGTGCTGCGCCGCCAGCAGGGTGGTCGGACAGAGCACGGCCACCTGCTTGCCGGCGGCGACGGCCTTGAAGGCGGCGCGGATGGCGACCTCGGTCTTGCCGAAGCCGACGTCGCCGCAGACCAGGCGATCCATCGGCTCGGGCGACTCCATGTCGCGCTTGACCTCGCCGATCGCCGTCAACTGGTCGGGCGTCTCGTCCCACAGGAACGAGTCCTCCAGCGCGCGCTGCAGGTGGCCGTCGGCCGGGAAGGCGATGCCGGGCCGGGCGCGTCGCGCGGCGTACAGCTCGATCAGTTCGGCCGCCATGGCCCGGATGGCCTTGCGAGCCTTGCCCTTGACCTTCAGCCAGCTGCCCGAGCCGAGGCGGGCCAGCGGCGGGTTGGCGCCCTGGTCGGAGCTGTAGCGTTCGACCTGGTCGATGTTCTCGACCGGGACGTAGACCTTCCCGTCCTCGGCATACTCCAGCAGCAGGCACTCGCGCTCGACGTTCTCGACGGTGATCACGCGCAGGCCCTGGTAACGCGCGATGCCGTACTCCAGGTGGACGACCAGTTCGCCGGGACGCAGGGATGCGCGCTCCTTGACGACGCCGCTGCTGCGGTGCCGGACGCGCACGGGGCGGCGGTAGCGCTCGAAGAACTCGTGGTCGGTCAGGCAGCACAGGCGCGCGCCCGGCCAGGCGAAGCCGGCCGAGATGCCGCCGACCAGGGGACGCACGGCCGGCGGCGTGGCGGACGTCTCGTCCAGGAGATCGGCCAGCCGCTCGGCCTGGCCGCGGTTGTCGCACAGCAGCAGGACGGCATCGCCGGCGGCTTCCCGCGCCGCCAGCTCCGCGCCGAGGGCGCCGATGTCCCCGCCGCGCAACTGCTGCGACGTGGTGGGGAAGTCGACGACGGCGCGCGGCGGCGCCCCCAGCCACAGCGCGGCTTCGTCGCCGGCGATCCACGCCTCGGCCAGGTGCACGTGCCGCAGGCGCGGCACGGCCAGGCGCGCGCGCGGCTCGACCAGCTCCGCGATCGCCGGCAGCGCCGGCTCGCGCTCGGCGCGTCCCTCGCGCAGCCGGGGCAGTTCCGCGTCGAGCAGGTCGGACTGCTCGTTCAGGCGCACCGGGTCGCACCAGAAGATCGTCGTGCCTTCGGCCAGGTAGTCGATCACGGTCGCCGTCGGACCCGTCCACGGCAGGTAGCTCTCGATGCCGTCGTCGGCCAGGCGGTCCTCCAGCCGCCGCTGCAGGTCCTCCAGCGCGTCGACGTCGCCCCCGGCGCCGGGCGCCGCCAGCGCGGCCTCGGCGCGCTCGAGGCAGGCCAGCACGGCGTCCTCGTCCAGCCACAGGTGGCTGACCGGGACGATGACCGCCTCCTCCGTGCGCTCGACCGTGCGCTGCGACTCGACCTCGAACAGGCGCAGGGAGACGATCTCCTCGTCGAAGAACTCTATGCGCAGCGGGCGGTCGCCGGGGGCGAAGACGTCGAGCAGGCCGCCGCGGCGCGCGAAATCGCCGGTCTTGGCGACCATGCCGGCCGGCCGGTAGCCGGCGCGGGCCAGATCGGCGCAGAGGGCGTCCGGATCCAGGCGCTGGCCTGCGCGCAGACGCAGGGTCGCGCGCTCGAGCGTGCCGGGGGCCAGCACCCGCTGGCGCAGCGCCGTCAGCGAGGTGACGGCCAGCTGGCCCGGGCACGTGCGCAGCTGGTGCAGCCCGGCCAGGAAGTCGCCGGCCGTCGCCGCGTCCGGCGAGTTGCGGTCGAAGGCCAGGACCTCCGGCTGCGGCAGGTGGGAGACCGAACCGGCACCCAGCCAGACCACGAGGTCGTCCGCCAGCCGGTCGGCGCCCTCGCGGTCGGGCGTGACGATCAGGGCCGGCCGGCCGCTGGCGGCGTGCCAGGCGGCCAGCAGCAGGCCGGGCGCGCCGCCGCGCAGGCCGGTCACCAGCAGGGGGCCCTCGCCCGGCGCCTTGAGGGCCGCTCGCAGCCGGGTGACGGCCTGTTCGAGGCCCTCGCCGGCGACACGGTCCAGCAGGGCGGCGCGCAGCAGGCCGCCGGAGTCGCCGCCCGGGACGGCGGCGAGGCCGGAATCAGTGACGGCGCCGGTCATGTTCCTTCCGGGCGCGCGGCGGCAGCCCCTGGTTCAGAAGGTGGTCCGCTGCTCGTTGAACGGGGTGATCGCCCGCAGGCGCTCGACGATCCGCGGCAGCACGGCCAGGACGTAGTCGACCTCGGTCGCGGTGTTGTAGCGCGACAGCGAGAACCGGATCGAGCCGTGCGTCAGGGTGAACGGCAGGCCCATCGCGCGCAGCACGTGCGAAGGCTCGAGGCTGCCGCTGGTGCAGGCCGAGCCGCTGCTGGCCGCCACGCCCGCGCGGTCCAGCAGCAGCAGGATGCCCTCGCCCTCGATATACCTGAAGCTGATGTTGGTCGTGTTCGGAAGCCGATGCTCCGGGTCGCCGTTGGCCCGGCAATCGGGGATCGCCGCCAGCAGGCCGTGTTCGAGCCGGTCGCGCAGGGCCCTGACCTGAACATCCTCGATCGCGAGGCCCGCGACCGCCAGGTCGCAGGCCACGCCCAGGCCGGCGATGGCCGCCACGTTCTCGGTGCCGGCGCGCCGGCCGCGTTCCTGGTGCCCGCCGACGATCAGCGGCCGCAACTTGGTGCCCCGACGCACGTAGAGCGCGCCCACGCCCTTGGCGGCATGGAGCTTGTGGCCGGAGACGGAGAACAGGTCGACCGGCGAACGCTCGAGATCCAGAGGCAGCTTGCCGACGGCCTGGACGCCATCGACGTGGAAGACGGCGCCGCGCTCCTTCACCGCGCGCCCGATGGCCTCGATGTCGAACCGCACGCCCGTCTCGTTGTTGGCCATCATCACCGACACCAGCGCCGTGTCCGGCCGCAGCGCGGCGGCCACCTGGGCCGGGTCCAGACGGCCGTCGCCGTCGACACCCAGGAACGTCACGTCGTAGCCGTGGCGCTTCTGCAGCTCGCGGCACAAACCGAGCACGGCCGGATGCTCGACCGCGGTCGTCACCAGATGCCGCTTGTCCGGGTGGGCATGCAGCGTGCCCACGATGGCCAGGTTGTCGCTCTCGGAGCCGCCGCTGGTGAAGACGATCTCGCCCGGCTGCGCGGCGCCGAGCAGCCGGGCCACCTTCTCCCGCGCCCGCGCCACCTCGTCGCCGGCGCGGGCGCCGAACGAATGCATGCTCGACGGGTTGCCGTAGTGCTCGCTCAGCAGCGGCACCATCCGGGCGACGACCTCCGGCGCCACGGGGGTCGTCGCGTTGTTGTCGAAGTAGACGCCGGATCCCGGTCGCGGCGGCAGTCCGTCCAGGAAGCTCGGCCGTTGCGGCGTGTCGCTCATCAGCGGTCCACCTCGACAACGGTCAGGCGCGGGTCGATGAACTCGCGCAGGCGCGGTTCGACCAGGCCGCCGATCGTGACCGCCGACGAGCGGCAGGCGGCGCAGTTCCCGGTCAGCCGCACATGGACGCGCAGGTCGCGGTAGCGGACGAACTCGATGTCGCCGCCGTCCCCGCGCAGCGCCGGGGCGATCTCCGTCGCCAGCAGTTCGGCGATGCGGGCGACCAGCGCGGCGTCGGCCGCGTCATGCTCCGGCCCGGCCGGGGCCAGCGGCAGGGGCGCCAGATCCACCAGGCGGCCGTTCGCGCCGCGGGAGCCGGCCTGCCGCCGCTCGGCGCACTCGCGCAGCAGGTCGGCGATCTCATGGTGGCAGTCCCCGCAGCCGCCGCCGGCCTTCGTGTGGTGGGTGACGTCCTCGACGCACTCGAGGCCGTGCCGTTCGATGGCTTCGCGCACGGTCTCCTTCGAGACCTGGTAGCAGTGGCACAGCAGCGAGGTGCCGGCCAGGAGGTGGCACGGCACCTCGCGGCCCTGGCGGCGGTAGTAGTCGAGCATCGCCGCCTCGAGCGCCTCGCGGCCCATCACCGAGCAGTGCATCTTCTCGCGCGGCAGTCCCCCCAGCTCGCGCGCGATGTCCTCGTTCGTGACGCGCGACGCCTCCTCGAGCGTCAGGCCGCGGATCATCTCGGTCAGGATGCTGCTGGAGGCGATGGCGCTGCCGCAGCCGAAGGTCTGGAACTTCGCCTCGGCGATCCGCCCGTCGGGCGCGAGCCGGAAGCCGAGGCGAAGGGCGTCGCCGCAGGCCATCGAACCCACTTCGCCGACGCCGTCGGCGTCGGGCAGTTCGCCCACGTTCCGCGGGTTGAGGAAGTGGTCCATCACCTTGTCGGAGTAGTTCCACATGGCAGCACCTGCCGCTGGGGTATCGGGAACCGGCGTCGGCGCCCGCGCCTGCCGGTCCGGCGGCCGCGACCGCCGGCCGGCCACACCGGCAAGATGGGGTCGTTCCCGCCCGAGATCAACTCCCACGCCGGGAGCGCCCGGTCCCGGCCGCCAGTTCCACCGCCAGCAGGACGGCCGCCAGCAGGAAGGCCCAGGGGGCCAGGTCGTGGCCGGACAGCGCGTCGGTGAGCGCAGCGGGCCCCTCGCCGACCAGCGTGGTCGCCGCCGGCAGGCCCAGTTCCCGCAGACGTCGGCTCCAGCCGTCGCTGCCCGCCCGCGGGCGCAGCGTCTCGTCCGGCGGCACGCCGACGGCGACCAGCCCGACCGTGTCGGCGCCGGCCCGGAAGGCGACGAAACCCGCGCGGTCGACGGCGGCGGCCGCCAGCCAGGGCAGTCCGTCGCGCCACTCCAGTTGCGTCGCGCCGACCAGGCCGGGCAACGGACCCGCGGCGACCACGTCGGAGGCCAACGACGGGGAAGGCGCCTTCGGCCGGGGACGCACGCCGATCGGCTGGCCGACGAGCGCCGACGCCGATCCGTCCTGGGCGCTGCCGCCTCCGAGCCAGGAACAGGTCCGTTGCAGCAGCGGCACGGCCAACGGGCTGCGGGCGAAGTCGCCGGCGTCGTCGCCGAAGTTCGCCGCCAGCACCGACAACCGCCCCGGTCCGGCCTCGCGTTCGAGCAGGAGCGGTTGGCCACCCGCCAGTTCCAGCACGACCCGCGAGCCGTCGGACCTGTGGGCAAGCCACCGCCGCCAAAGCACGTCCTCGAGCGCGCGGTGCGCGGCGGCGTCGAGGCCGGCCAGCAGGGGGTGCGACACGTCGACGATGCGGGCATGGACGCCAGCGCCCGACGCCGAGGCGGCCGGCGCCGGCGCCGGCAACCCGAGTGCCGGCAGCAGCGCCTGGTCGAGGTACGCGACGACCAGCGGATCGCCGGCCGCCAGCAGAACGCCGCCACCGCCCGCCAGATGCGCGGTGAGCGCGTCCAGGCCGGCACGCCCGAGCGGACCCGGATCGACCAGCGCCACCACGCCTGCCTGGGCCACGGCTTCGCTCGTGACCTCATCGCTTGCGCGCGCCGTCACCGCGAACGCGCCCGGCGCCCCGCCCGGGGACAGGGCGTGGGTCAGGTAACGCCAGCCGCCCCGTCCGGACGGGCCGTCGCCGGGCCGATCGGTCCCGTGCACGACCAGGACGCCCAGGCTCGGCGGCACGGCGAGCACGAACGGCCGTCGGTCGTCCGCGGCCAGAACATCGCTCTCGGTGCGCACCCAGCCCGCGTGCAGCCCCGGTCCCGGCGCCGTCACCGCGAACTCCAGTTCCGTCGCCCGGCCGGCCGGCCCGGCCGCCGCCGCTTCGGCCACGGTGACGCCGCCCAGTTCCAGGTCGAAGACCTGTCCCGCCCGGGCCGGCACCACGGTCGCGCGGACGATGGTCGTCTCTCCGGGCCGCAGCGCCCGCCGCGGCGCCCGGACTTCGACGATCCCGCCGACAGCCCCACGGTCGGGAACCACTTCGCGCAGCAGCACGCGCACCTCGCGCGCGCCCAGCAGCGCCCGCGCCGCCTCGGCGACGGCGGGCCCGCCGACCGGCTCCTGGAGGTCCCCGAGCAGCACCACGTTCACCGGGGCCCCCGGCGCGCGGGCCGCCTGCCTCGCGGCTTCGCGCAGCATCGCCGCCAGTTCGAAGCCGCCGTCGGTGGGCTGGACGTCGGCCAGCGCGGCGATGACCGCCTCCCCTGCCGGCAGCCAGTCGCCGAACAGGGCCTCGGCGCGCCCGCCGCTGACGATGACCTGGACCGCGGCGCCGGCCGGGAGCTGGCGGACGAGATCCGCGGCATCCTGGCGCGCGGCGGCCAGGACGGTGCCCGGGCCGCGCCGGGCGCCGGCGCTGGCGCTGGCGTCGAGGACCAGCAGGTAGGCGCCGCCGGCCCCGCCGGCCCCGCCCCAGCGCGGTCCCGCGGCGCCGGCCACGACCAGCAGCAGCGCCAGCACGCGCAGCAGCAGCAGCAGCCAGCGTCGCACGCCGAGCGCGCGCGCCTGTCCCGCGCGCGCCTGCTCGAGGAAGCGCAGATCGCTGAAGCGCTCGCGTCTCGCGCGGCGGCGACTGAGGAAATGCAGCACCACCGGCAGCGCCGCGGCGACCGCCCCCAGCAGCAGGCCGGGATTGAGGAACGACAAGGGCATCAGTAGAGCCGCCGGCGCTTGCGCAGGTACGCCCCCAGGCCCTGCGCGAACGGGGTGTCGGTGGTGATCTCGACCAGGTCGACGCGCTGGCGCCGGCACTCGCGGCGCAGGTCCGCGCGCCAGGCCTCGAAGCGCTCGCGATAGGCTTCGCGCAGGTGGGCGGGCTCCAGCCTCACGCGCAGCCCCGGCTGTTCGAGGGCCTCGAACTCGACCTCGCCGCGGTAGTCGAGGTCCACCTCCAGCGGGTCGAGGATCTGGAACACGATCACTTCGTGTCCGCGGTGCCGGAAGTGCTTGAGGCCCGCCAGTCGCCACGCCGGCTCGTCCATGAGGTCGCTCAGCAGGATGACCAGGCCGCGCCGCGGCACCCGTTCGGCCACGCGGTGCAGCACGGCGCCCAGGTCGGTGCCGGTGCCCGGAGGCAGGTCGTCGAGCACCTTCAGGACCTGGAAGAACTGCCGGCGCAGGGAGCGCGCCGGAATCGAGGCGAGCGGCGCCCGGTCGAACGTGAGCAGGCCCACGGCGTCGTTCTGGCGCAGCAGCAGGTAGCTGAGCGCCGCGGCCAGGTAGGCGGCGTAGCGCTTCTTGCCGGGGCGCCGGAGATCGCCGCGGAAGTCCATGCTCGCCGAGCAGTCCAGCAGGATCGTGGCGCGGAGGTTCGTCTCCTCGGTGAAGACCTTCAGGTAGTGCCGGTCGGACTTGGCGTAGGCGCGCCAGTCCATGTTGGCCACCGGCTCGCCCGGGATGTACTGCCGGTACTCGGCGAATTCCGCCGAGAAGCCGTGGTAGGGGCTCTTGTGCAGGCCCAGCAGGAAGCCCTCGACGACCAGTCGCGCCACCAGGTCCAGCCGGCCGAGCTGCCCCGCCAGTTCCGGGGTCAGCAGCTGCGAACTCACGGCCGGATCTCGGCGAGGATGCGGTCGACCAGCGCGTCCTTGCCGATGCCCTCCGCCTCGGCATGGAAGTTCGCGACCAGGCGGTGGCGCAGCACCGGGTGCGCCAGGCGCCGCACGTCCTCGAGCGACGGCGTCGGCCGCCCGTCCAGCAGCGCGCGCGCCTTGGCCCCGCGCACCAGGAACTGCGCCGCGCGCGGGCCGGCGCCCCAGGCCAGGAACTCGGCGGCCGTGCGCGAGGCGTCCGCGGTCCCGGCGCGCGTCGCGCGCACGAGGCGCACCGCGTAGCCGGTGACGTTCTCGGCCACCGGCACGCGCCTGACCACGTCCTGGCAGGCCAGCACCTCCGGCCCGTCCAGCAGGCGGCGCAGCTCGCTGCCGCCGGCGCCCGTCGTGCTCTCGACGATGGCCACCTCCTCGGCGTACGACGGGTAGTCGATCCTGACGTTGAGCATGAAGCGGTCGAGCTGGGCCTCCGGCAGCGGGTACGTTCCTTCCTGCTCGATCGGATTCTGCGTGGCCAGGACGAAGAAGGGATTGCCCAGGTCGTGCGTCTGGCCGCCGGCCGTCACCTGCCGCTCCTGCATCGCCTGCAGCAGCGCGGCCTGGGTCTTGGGCGGGGTGCGGTTGATCTCGTCGGCCAGGATCACGTCGGCGAAGATGGGGCCGCGGATGAAGCGGAAGCGGCGCTGACCCGTGCCGTGATCCTCCTCGAGGATCTCCGAACCGGTGATGTCCGACGGCATCAGGTCGGGCGTGAACTGGATGCGGTTGAAGCTGAGGTCCATCACCCGCGCGACGCTGCCGATGAGCAGCGTCTTGGCCAGGCCGGGCACGCCCTCCAGCAGCACGTGGCCGCCGGCGAACAGCGCGATCATCAACTCCTCGACCACCGCGTCCTGGCCGACGATGACGCGTGCGATCTCGCGGCGCATCCCCAGGTAGTGCTCGCGCAGGCCGTCGATGCGGGATACGTCGTCCACCATGTCGTCCTTTCGGGGTTCCGGGGGCACGCGGCCGGGACAGGGACGATAAGGCAGCAAACGATCGGCGTCCACTGCCTCGCGCTGGCCCGTGCGGCGGCCCGGTGATACCTTCGGCGACGGGCGCGGGTTCCGCGCCGGGAAGGAAGGCGGCGCGTGCACAAGCGCTTGTACCGGACCGTGGAGACGCTGCTCGGGACGATCGACGATTCGGCCGGCGGCGAGGCGATGCTGCGCGAGGTGCTCCACCTCCTGGTGGACAATCCCGCGGCGGAGAGGCTGGGCATCGCCAGCGGCCGCCTCTATCGCGAACGCAAACAGGACTACTGCCTGATCGAGAGCGTCGGCGGCCTGGGCGCCGCCCTGGCCGGCAAGACGATCAGCAAGGACTACCAGGTGGTGCGCGACATCGAGCGCCGCCGCCTGTGGGTCATCTCGCCGAACTCGCCCGGCTTCGATCCGGCCGTCGAATCGCAGTTCGGGGACACGGACTCGGCCGCGATCCTGGTCGGCCGCGACCCGAACTACATCCTCAGCCTCAGCATCCGCCACCACGGCAGCGAGGAGGACCTGCTGGTCCTGCTCGAGACGATCCGCGCCGCCGTCGGCCTGAAGCTGCGCATGCTGGCCCTCGCCTCGCAGATGCGCCAGGCGCGCAGCATCCAGCATTCGCTGCTGCCCGGCTGCCTGCCCTCGCTGCCGGGCTTCGACCTGGCGGCCGCCAGCCTGCCCGCCGACGAAGTGGGCGGCGACGTCTACGATCTGCAGGACGTGGAGCCGGGCACGATCGGCTTCCTGCTGGCGGACGCCAGCGGCCACGGCCTGCCGGCGGCGCTGCAGGCGCGCGACGTCGTGGTCGGCATGCGCATGGGCCAGGCGCGGGGCGAGAAGATCAACGCGACCATCGCGCGGCTCAACCGCGTGATCAACCAGGGCGGACTGGCCAGCCGCTTCATCTCGCTCTTCTACGGCGAGCTGGAGGCGACCGGCAGCCTGGTCTACGTCAACGGCGGCCACCCGCCGCCGCTGCTGGCGAAGACCGACGGCGAGGTGCGCGAGCTGATGACCTGCGGCCCGGTGCTGGGACCGCTGCCGGACGCCGTCTACCGGCGCGGCTACGTCTCGCTGGAGCCCGGCGACGTGCTGCTGGTCTACACCGACGGCGTCACCGAGCGGCTCGATCCGCAGGGTCCCGGCGGCGAGGAGGAGCTGCACGAGTACGGGCGCGAGCGGCTGGTGGAGCTGCTGACAAGGCTGCGCGCGAAGCCCGCCCAGGAGATCGCCGACGCCGTCGTCGCCGCGGTGCGCGCCTTCGGACGGAACTCGCCGCTGGCCGACGACGTCAGCCTGGTCGTCATCCGCCGGCTGCCGGCGGACGCCTACCCGCCGGCCGGCGGGCTGGCGAGCCTGGCGACGGGCACCAGGCGGTAGAGGGCCACCGTCCAGGCCTGGGCCTCGCGCAGCCCGACGCCCGCCAGTTCGCACGTCTGCAGCAGCTCGAAGCGGAAGCCTTCCACCGTGCGCCCCACCCAGCGGGGCGCACCGTCGGTGCGGTCGACCAGGAAGGCGGGCGGGTGGTCCGGCTCGGCCCGCAGCCAGGCGCCGGACTCGACCATGGCGGCGAATCCCTGGCGGCGCCCGAGCTCCCGCACCGGCGGACTGACCAGGCCCATCAGGTCCAGGACGCGCCGGTCGCTGTGGAAGGCGACCGCGCCGATGTCCAGCGCCGCGACGGTGCCCCCGGACTCGAGGTTCGCGGCCAGCCAGCGACCGATGCCGCCGTAGCATTCGTGGACGCCGGGCGGAAAGGCGCGCGCGTGGGGCACGACCTGCGAGCCGAAGATCCAGGCGTTCACGCTCAGCCCCAGGACGACGCCGACCAGCGCCACCGCCCGGCCTGCCCGGCGGGCGGACCGGCTCAGACCCGGGCCGTGCAGCAGCCATTCCACGAGCAGGCTCAGGGCCAGCAGACCGACCGGGAGCAGCGGGCTGACGTAGCGCGAGATCACCCAGACCTGGCGCGCCGCGTAGCCGCCCAGCAGCAGCGCCGTCCACGTGACGGCCACACCGACGAAGGCCACCGGGCCCCAGACCGACCAGGCGCCGAAAGAACCGGTCGCGGGCCGCCCCGCGGTCGCATCGCCGGTCACCGCCGCCACCGCGTCAGCGGTCCCGTGTTCATCCTCCCCGTCGTCCTCCTGTTCGGGCGATTCGCGCCGCGACGCCAGGACCAGGACGACCAGCACCACCGGCACCAGGACGTAGAAGCCCGCCACCGCGAGCACGGGCCGCGCCGCCTGCCACAGGCCCGCCGCCAGCGCGAGGGGATCGCCGGCCAGGGCGCCGCTCTTGGCGGTCGCGGTGTCCGGCAGCGCGCGCCCGAAGGCCCAGCGCGCGTAGAGCAGCCAGGGACCGACCGCGGCGAGCCAGCCGGCGGCCGCGGCGACGATCGGGGCCACGGGCCGGGCGCGGTGCCGGGCCTTCACCCCGCCGACGGCGCTGGCGCGGTAATACTCGAACCACAGCAGCACGGGCAGGGCGGCCGGCGCCAGCAGCAGGAATTCCGGCCGCACCAGCCCCGCCAGTCCCGCCGCCACGCCCCAGCCGAGGTAGCGGCGCCACAGCGGTTCGCGGGTGACGCCCCAGCCGAGATCCCGGCCCGAGACCAGGGGCCACACCAGCACCAGCAGCGCCAGGGTCGCCAGCGGC
>VGXH01000015.1 GCA_016873405.1 bacterium | reverse complement strand
GATCCGGAGCGCCAGATCGCCTTTCGCGTGCGGCATGGAGCCCAGGGGGACTGGCAGGTCTTCGTGCAGGCGGTCGACGCCGGGCGGGAGCGGCCCCGGGCGGCGGGGCGCGACCTGCGCCCCCCGTTCGACGGCATCGTGTTCGTGGTCGATTCCGCGGCCTCGATGCTCGACCAGAGCCTGGCCGCGCTGGAGTCGCTCAAGACCTGGCTGGAATCCTGGGACCTCGACCTGATGAGGGTCCCCATCGTCATCCAGTACAACCGCCGCGACCGCCCGGACACGCTGCCGGTCGACCGCCTCGAGAGCCTCCTCAATCCGTGGGGCCTGCTGTCGTTCCCGGCCAACGCGGCCAACGGCGACGGCGCGCGCGAGACGCTGAAGGCCATCCTGGGATTGGCGGTCAACCACCTGGCTTCCAACCCCGCGGCGGCGGCACTGGCCGCCGCGCCTCCGCCCGCGCCGCCGCCCGCGTCCGCGCCGTCGCCGCCCGCGACAGCGACGCGGGTGACCGGATCGCTGGGAATCGACTACGGCCCGCCACTGCCCGGCGCCGATCTCGGGGCGACGACCCGCGCGTTGAGCGAAGCGATCTACAACGAACTGCGCCCGACCGTGGTCGTGCCGGTCCGCATTCCGCGGCGCCTGTTGGCCGGTCGCGAGCCGGTGCGCCTGCTGCTCGAGGTGCAGGTGGACGACGAGGGGCCCTACTCCTGAGCCGGGACGCGGTTCCCGCCCGGCGCGCCCGCCGCGGCCGTCCGGGCTCCTCGCTTCAAGCCGCCATTGACCGTCACCGCCCCCGCCGCTAGATTCGCGCGCATGACGTCACGCGACAACGAACCCGGCGAAGTCGGCGGCGCTGCCGCCGCGGTGGAACGCTTCGAAGAGGGGCGCCGCGCCGAGAGCGCCGGCCGCTTCGAAGAAGCCCGCCGCGCCTACGAATCGGCCGTGGACGCGGAACCCTCGCGCCACGACTGGCTGTACCGGCTCGGCTGCGTCCTGCTGAAGGCGGACCTGCCGGCGGAGGCGGAACGGGTGCTGCGGCGCGCCGTCGAACAGCAGCCCGACGCGCACGCCTACCTCACGAACCTGGGCGTCTGCTGCGACCGACAGGGGCGCCGCGACGAAGCCGCGCTCTGGTACCGGCGCTCGACCCAGAAGGGGGGCGGCAGCGCCGTGGCCTTCCACAACCTGGGTGCCATCTACGCGGAGACCGGCCGGGCGCAGGAGGCGATCCGGGCCTTCGAGTCGGCGATCGCGCTGGAGCCCGACGCCGAGGGCTGGCACAATCTGGGGTTGGTCCACTACGGCGCCGACGAATTCCCGCGCGCGCTGGAGTGCTTCGAGCGGGCCGTGGCCTGCGATGCCCGCTTCGCGCGCGGGCAGTACTTCGCGGCGCTCTGCCTGATGAAGTGCGGCATGTACGCCGATGCCTGCAAGCGCTTCGAGGCCGCCTGGCGTCTGGATCCGCGTCTGGTCCGCGTGCCCTTCTACCTGGGGTCGTGCCTGCACAAGCTCCAGAGGTACGAGGAGGCCCGGCTCGCGCTGGAGCAGGCGCTGGAGTACATCCCGGACGACGGCAAGCTGCACTACCAGCTGGCCCTCACCTGCGACGCGCTGGGCTTGCCGCAGGAAGCCAGGTTGCACTACAGCCAGGCGCGGGCGGCGCGGCAGCAGCGGGGCTCCGGCTGAGGGACTCGCGACCTTCGGCCGGTGACGGTCAGCGCGCGCCGGCGGGTTCCGGCGAGCCGAGCAGGCGCGTGAGTGTCGCGGCGACGCGCTCGGCATCGAACGGCTTGATGACGAAGTCCCGGGCGCCGAGCTTGATCGCCGCCAGCACCTGCTCCTTCTGGCCGAGGGCGGTGATCATCACGACTTTGGCGGCGGGATCGTTCGCCAGGATGGCCGCCAGCGCCTCGTTGCCGTCCATGAGCGGCATGGTGATGTCCAGGAGCACCAGGTCCGGGCGGAGTTTCGCCTGGAGCTCGACCGCGCGGGCGCCGTCGGCGGCTTCGGCCACGACCTTCCAGCCGAGATCGTTGACGATCTCCCGCAGGAGGCTGCGCGTGAATTCTGCGTCATCGACGATCAGGACGGCGTGGCTCACAGGTGCCTCCGCGGGAACGCCGGCGGCGCTCCGCTGTTGATGGCGAACCGGCGACCGCCGCTGGCGGAACCCGGCTCGCGGCAAGATCAGCCCCGGACGCTCCCATGATCGACGGATCCGGGGCCGACTTTACCGGCGAATGGCCGGACCAGGCCGGGGGTGGGACCGGCAGTTGACGGAATTCACAGGAGGTTTCGCGAATGCAGGACCGGAATCTGGCAGTGAGGCCGTCCATGGCGGTCCTGGCGGTCTTGGCGGTTGCGGCGGTTGCGGCGGTTGTGGCGGTTGTGGTGACCTCGGCGACGGCGCCGGCGGCCCTGGCGGGCGGTCCCGGCGATCCGGTGATCAGCGAGTCCGCGGCGCGGCGCGGCATCGACGTCACGGTCTACAACCGGGACCTGGCGCTGGTGCGCGAGACGCGCTCGGTCGACCTGCCGTCCGGCGAGGTCAGGCTCGAGTTCCGCGACGTGCCGGCCCGCATCGATCCGGTCACGCTGCTGGTGACGGTGGCCGAGCGCGATCGCTTCGAGCTGCTCGAGCAGAACTACGAGTTCGACCTGCTGTCGCGCGAGCGTATCCTCGAGAAGTACGTGGGTCGCGAGGTGGCCTGGATCCAGGAGGACGGGTCGCGCCTGACCGGGACGCTGCTGGGCATGAGCGGCGGACCGACGTTCCGCGTGGGCGGCGAGGTCAGGTTCGAGGTTCCCGGACAGCTGGCCCTGCCGGACCTGCCCGCGAACCTGCGCGACCGCCCGACGCTGGTCTGGCTGGCCGACAGCAGCAAGCGCGGCCTGCTCGACGTGGAAGCATCCTACGTCACGCGCGGCATGTCCTGGCAGGCCGACTACGTGCTGCAGCTGGACGAGGCCGGGCGCCGGGCGGACCTGCAGGCCTGGGTCTCGGTCGACAACCGCAGCGGCGGTTCCTTCGAGGGCGCGAAGCTGCTCCTGGTCGCCGGCGACATCAATCAGGCGACCCCGGCGCCGGAGATGATGTACGCGATGGACTTGGCGGTGAAGGCGGCTCCCGCGAGCGGATTCGTGCAGGAGGAGCTGTACGACTACCACCTCTATGCGCTCCAGCGCCCGACGACGCTGCTCGACAACCAGATCAAGCAGATCGCGCTGTTCGAGGCGTCCGGGCTCGCGGTCAAGAAGCACTACCGCCTGCAGGGGTACACGCACTTCTACCGCGGCGCGGGGCGGATCGACGACAAGCCGCCGGTTTCGGTGTTCTACAGCTGGGAGAACAGCGCCCGCAACCAGGTCGGCAAGCCGTTGCCGGCGGGCGTCGTCCGCGTGTACGGGAGGTCGTCGGGGGGCGGTCGCCAGCTGCTGGGCGAGGATCGCATCAAGCACACGCCCGCCGACGAGACGGTGGAATTGCGCGTCGGCAGCGCCTTCGATCTCGTCGCCGAGCGCGTGCGCACGGACAGCCGCCGGCTCGCCGAGGATCTCTACCGCCACGACTTCGCGATCACGCTGCGGAACCACCGGTCGGAAGCCGTGGTCGTCGAGGTGATCGAGCCGGTCGGCGGTTTCTGGGAAGTGCACCGATCATCCCTGCCCGCCCGCAAGGTCGATGCGTCCACGCTGGCGTTCGACGTGACGGTGCCGGCGCATGGGCAGGCGGTGCTGACCTACAGCGTGGACGTCCGCTACTGACCGCCGGCCGGGGCGCGGCCGCGCCGGAGGTCATCGCGCAGCGCGGCCAGGTGCCTGTCTGCCGGTGACGCGGACAGGGCGCGCTCGACGGCGTCGAGCGCGCCCTTCGTGTCGCCGGCGGCCTGGCGCGCGAGCGCGAGGTTGGCCCAGGGCTCGACGGCGCGCGGATCGAGCCGGGCGGCCTGTTCGAAGCGCCGCGCGGCCTCGACGGGACGTCCGAGGCGCATCAGGCAGACGCCGGCGTTGAGGCGGGGGGGGGCCAGGCGCCGGTTGGCGCGGGCTGCCGCCGTGAATTCGGCGAGCGCCGCCTCGAACCGACCCTCACTCAGGTAGCGGTTCCCGAGGTTGTGGCGGGCCAGGGCATGCCGCGGTGAACCGGCGGCGGCCCGCTCGAGGCAGGCGCGGGCGGCCCGGTCGTCGCCGGCCAGGCCGTGCAGCGCGGCCGCCGCGACCAGCGCGTCCGCCGCGCGGGCGGGCGACAGGCCCAGCGAAGCCTGCTCCTGAGCCAGGGCGCCGCGCGTCAACTCGGCGCGTTTGGCGGCCTGCTGCCGCGGCAGGGCCTCCGGACCGGGGGGCAGGTGCTCGCGCCGCAGCAGGACGCCGGCGCCCTCGGCGATCACGACCTGCCAGCGGGGAGACTCCAGGAGGTCGCGCAGCAGGCGCGCGAACGGCCCGGCGGGGCCGGCCAGACAGACCGCGTCCACGCGCTGCGCGTCCAGCAAGGCCAGGGCCTGCTCGCCGCCGCGCCGGATCGTCAGGTACTCCCGCCAGTGGGCCGGGGAGTAGGCCTCGGTGCGGCCGTCGATGTAGACCGGGCTGCGCGCAGCGCCGAGCAGCAGCCCGCTGGCCCCCAGGTTGGCGAACACGCGCTGCGGCGCCTGCCCGGACAGGGCCGCGGCCGCGGCGACCGGATACTGCGCCGTCGCCAGGCCGCCGCCGGTGCGCCGCGTGACGCCCTCGGCCAGGTAGAAGGCATCGCTGCGGATCGCGCCGCCCCAAGCGGCCGCTGCCGCGACCAGCGCGGTCGCGCCCGCCAGGGCGGGCCAGCGCGGGACGGTCAGGCGGCTCCGCCAGGCCGCGGGCGGCGCCCAACGCAGCGCCAGCAGCGCGAAGGCGATCGCGTAGGGACCGACGGCGCGTTGGCCGGCCAGAGCGGCCGCCGCCAGGCCCAGCCACAGGAGCACCCGCAGCAGGCCCAGGCGGCGCCAGCCGGTGACGATCAGGAACGCCCCGACGACGAGGCTCGCGATGTAGGCGTCGATGGTGAAGGCGAGCATGCCGGGCGAGCGCAACAGGGGCGTCAGCTCGGCGATCGCTCCCTGAAGGCCGGCGCCGTCGCCGCCGAACTGGCCGAGCGCGCGCAGGGGGAAGGCCAGCCCCCGCCAGCCGTTCGGAGTGGCGAGCAGCGCCATGAACCCGACCACCAGGCCGCTGGCGGCCGTGCGCCAACGGATGGGCCGGCGATCGCCGGAGCCGCTGCCGGGCAGGGGATCGATGAGGGCGATCGCGACCAGCAGCGGGGAGACGGCCGAGAACCCATGGCACTGCGCCCAGACGACGATCAGCCAGAACACGCGCCCGCCGGGCGATCGCGGGTCGACGAGCGATCGCCACCAGGCCCGCGCCGTCCCGCCGGACGCCGGCTCCGCTCGCCACGCCTCCGCCGCGCGGACGAGCAGGACCAGCGCGAGATAGGACAGCAGCTCCGGCCGCAGGAGCAGGCGGGGCCACAGCAGCGCGAGCGCGCCGGCCAGGGCCAGGCCGGCTGCGACCGCGCCGGCCGGCGTGCCGCCTCCTCTGAACCTCGCGCGTCCGCCGTCGCCGAGCGCCAGCGTCAGGACGATGGCCGCCGCCAGCGCGGCCCGCAGCAGATTCCAGCCCGTGGCCGTCGTCGTCAGGAGCGAGGCCTTCGAGGCGGTGGCGTGGACCAGGAATTGAAAGAGCCACTCGTGGTTCAGCCACGGGTGGGTCGGCTCGGTGAAACTGTAGGCATTGACCGCCGGCAACGGGCCGCCGGCCGCCAGGTCGGTGCCTGCGCGCAGGTGGAACCAGATGTCCAGATCCTCGAGGGGGTGCCAGGCGAGCAGCAGCGCCAGCGCCAGCGCCAGCGCGGTGGCTCCGGCCTGCAGCGCCGCGGTCAGGCGCGGCCGGGCGCCCGCGCCCGGCGGGGCGGGGCGGGGGGGAGAAGTCGGGTTCCGTCGCATCGGCGCCGCCTTGGCAGTGGGTCGCAGGCGGAACGTTAGCAGGCGGGCACCGTCCGCACCAGCGCGGGCGTCGGCGCCGCGCTCGTTGACAATCTGGCGTCGCTCGCGGGGGCGCCGTTGCCAATTTGTCAAAGCGCTGCCCGGGCGCCTGCCCGACGCGGCCGCAGCTCCCCCGGAGCCGGCATAAAGCCTTTCCATCGCGTCGGTTAGAAAACTGAACAAAGAGGCACGCCAATCCTCGTGCTGGTATGCATCTTGTAAATGGGCGGCCAGCGCACGATCGATGAAGCACCGGTGCCGGAGGTCGGCACCCCGGGGCGAGGCGAAGCAGGCCAAGGGCCAGAGCAGACGGAGACCAAGACATGGCCAAGCAGGCAGCGACCAGGAAGACCCGCGCCACCGGCGCCACGTCCAGGGCGGCCGTCACCCTGAAGGCGAAGGCGAATCCCGCGGCGATTCCGGCGACGGCCCCCGAATCGGCGAAGGCCGCGCCGCGGGCGCGGACCAAGCCGCGGCGCGCCGCGCGCGCGCAGCAGGAAGCCGCGGCCCCCGCGGCGCAGTTGATGAGCAACCTCGACCTGTACTTCCAGGAGGTCAAGGCGTACTCGCTGCTGACCCGCGACGAGGAATGCGAACTGGCGCGCGGGATCCACGCCAACGACAGCGAGAGCCTGCACAAGCTCGTGAAGGCCAACCTGCGCTTCGTGGTGTCGATCGCCAAGGAGTACGCGCACTACGGCGTGCCCCTGGAGGATCTGATCAACGAGGGCAACCTCGGCCTGCTCAAGGCGGCGCAGCGCTTCGACGAGACGCGCGGCTTCAAGTTCATCTCGTACGCGGTGTGGTGGATCCGTCAGTCGATCCTGGCGGCGCTGGCCAATCACAGCAAGATCGTGCGCATGCCTCTGAACCGCGCGCGCGTGCTCAACCAGATCAAGAAGGCGAGCAGCGAGCTGCAGCAGAAGCTGCGCCGCAAGCCCGAGCCGGAAGAGATCGCGAAATTCCTCGGCCTGTCCGTGGAGGAAGTCAAGGACACCCTGCCGCTGATGCAGGACAACTTCTTCCTGGACGACTTCGTGGGCAACGACGAGGACAGCACGTACCTCGACTTCCTCGAGGACACGACCAGCGAAGGGCCCGACAGCAAGGTCATGGACGATGACCTGAACTCGAGCATCGGGCGCATGCTGGGCGACCTCAAGGACCGCGAGGCGCGGGTGCTGCGGCTCTACTACGGGCTGGGCACGGACCAGGAGCTGACGCTCGAGGAGATCGGGCAGATCATGGGCCTGACCCGCGAGCGCATCCGGCAGATCAAGGAAGAGGCGTTCGAGAAGATCCGCACGAGCAAGTCGTTCAAGTACATGCAGGATTACGCGGACGACCGGCTTTCCTGACGATATCCCGCACGGGTGAAGGATCCGTTGCGCGCGGGGCCGGACTGGGCAGTCCGGCCCCGCCGCGTTCCCGGGGGCGGGCGCCGGCCGCGGTCAGGGCTCGCGCGGGCGCGGGACCACGAGGCCGCCGGTCCCCTGCGCGACGGCCTCGCTGAACCCGGGGCAGCCGGAGTGGGGGAGCCACACGTCCCAGACGACGGCGACCCCGTAGGCCTCGGCGCAAGGGCGGCCGCCGCGCCCCTCGACGATGGTCGCCACGGCGTGGCGCAGCGCGTAGGGGAACTCGAGGGTGTACACGCGCCCGAGCGGCAGGTCGGCGCTCTTGGCGTCGGCCAGCGCCAGGGCGGCGGCTTCGCCGTAGGCGCGGGCCAGGCCGCCGGTGCCCAGCTTCACGCCGCCGAAGTACCGCACCACGACGACCAGCGCGTTGGTGACGTCGGCCTTGCGCAGGACGGCCAGGATGGGCTCGCCGGCCGTGCCCGACGGCTCGCCGTCGTCGTGGCGATGCTCCCGCGGCGGCGGCGGCGCGCCCACGCGCCAGGCGCTGCAGACGTGCCGGGCGTCATGGTACTCGCGGCGCAGCGCGGCGATCGCCGAGCGGGCCGCGTCCTGGTCGGGCACGGCGAGCGCGAAGGCCAGGAAGCGGGAGCGCTGTTCGGTCAGGTCGGCGCGGCCTGGTCCGGCCAGCACGCGCACGCTGTCGGGCGGGGGCGGCGGGGGCGGCGGGCGATGCGGGAGCGGCACGGCCAATCCTCCTTCCGGTGGCCCGAATCCTCCCACCGGGCGCCGCATCGTTCCCGCGGCAACGGCAAGCTACATCGCAGGTCGTTGACGGGCAAGCGGTTGCCAGTCGATGGCCGACGCCCTCGTGGCACGCCGCTTGCGCTCGGTCCGGGCAGCCGCGGCCGCGACCGCCACGATGATCCCCGGGAGGAGACCGGTCCATGCCCCAGATCGCCAGGTGCCGGCTCGGCGCGGCCCTGCTCGGAACGCTCCTGTGGGCGCTGTGGCCCCTGCCGGCCGCGGGGGCGCCGACGCTGCAGGGACGCCGCCTCGAGCCCCCGGCCAGCCGCCTCGGCCGGCCCGAGGGCGAGCCGCCGTTCGTGTGCGCGCACCTGGCTTTCGGCGGCGCCTTCGCGCAGGGACGCGGCCAGGCCGGCGGCGGCCTCTCGGTGATCTTCCGCCCGCCTGCCGCCGCCGATTTCCTGGACTTCCTTCACGACTGGAACACGGGGCTCGTGCTGCAGGCCGACCGCCTGGGGCTGCCAGGCGGCGGCCGCGTGTTGTCGGTCGATCTCCTGCTGAGGCGCTATTTCGGCGAGCGCGGCGACGGACGCACGTCGATCCTGCCCTTCGCCGGCGCCGGTCCGGGCGCCAGCAGCGCCTGGCCCGGGCGGGACGGCCGCGCGCCGGGACTGAAGTACTGGTCCCTGGTGCTCGAAGGAGGCCAGGAGTGGCGTTTCGCCCGTGGCCACCTGCTCATGGTCAAGGGGCAGGTGCGCATCCTGGGCCAGGACGGCACCGACTGGACCACCTGGGCGGCCCAGGTCGGGCTGGGCCTTCCCTTCCCCTGGTAGGCGGCGCGATGGCGCTGGCCGCCCGGTCCGGCTGGGGCTTATATTCCCCGTTGTCGCGGCCGCCACGGGCCGCTCGCAGCCACGCCGATCGGGCGCGCCGTTCTGTGTCCGCGCCGACGAGGTCCCTCATGATCCGGTCACGCTTGCACACGTCAGCACCGGCCGCGGCGGCGCTCTCGGGCCCGGGGCGCCGGGCCGGCCGGCCTGGATTTCGATCCGCCCTCGCGCTCGCGGCGCTGGCCTGGCTGGCCGGCCTGCCGGGCGGTGCGGCCGCGCAGACCGAGCTCACCTACCAGCAGTACCGCGATCTGGCCCGCTTGGCCGACGGCTTCGAGCACGTCGCCCAGTTCGAACCGCTCGCGGGCGAGGCCGGGATGTTCCTGGCGGTCGGCGAGCGCTTCGGGACCGTGCAGGTGCTGCGGTCGGACGGGCGCGGCGTGCGAAGCGTCTGGAAGAGCAACCAACTCGCCGGCATCCCGGAGGAGGTCATCGTCGCCGACCTCAGCGGCGACGGGCTGGACGATGCGCTGCTGTGCCGCACCAACGCGGCCCGGATCTACGCCTGGAGGCTCGACGAGTTCTCGCCGCTGTGGGAGTCGCTGTCCGGCGAGTACGCCGTCGTGACGTGCTTTGCGGTCGCGAACGTGGACGAGGACCCGGCCGCCGAGATCGTCCTGGTGGCCGACAACCGGCTGGTCTACATCGACGGCGGGAACTTCACGAAGCAGTTCACCAGCATCAACGAATACTCCGCGACGCGGGTCCGCTGCGGCGACGTGGACGGGGACGGCAGGGCCGAGATCGTCCTGAACTCGGGCAAGGTGGTCGATGCCGGGTCCGGCGACATCGAGTGGGAGGACGAGCCGTTCTTCGGGCGCATCGAACTGCTGGACATCGACGGCAACGGGGTCCTGGAAGTCCTGACCGAGAGCCCGGACGGCGGCGCGCTGAAGGTGTTCGACATCGGCGGCCGGCGCGAGATCCGCTTCCAGTAGCCGGGCGCCGCGCTCAGCGGACGCCCTGCATCAGCGCCAACATGTCCGCGGCGGGCACGAAGCCGGCCGAGCGCGCGTGGAGGATCTCGCCGCGGCTGTCGATGAAGACCACGCGCGGCAGTCCCGAGACGCGGAATTCGTCCTTGATCGCGGTCATCTCCTGGTCGTCGGGCGCCGTGGCGTCGATCTTGACCGCGGCCCAGCGGGCGGCTTCGGCGACCACGGCCGGGTCGTTCCAGACCGACTTGTCCAGCTTCTTGCAGTACACGCACCAGGTGGCCCAGAAGTCGACGAGGACCGGGCGCCCGGCCGCCTGCGCGGCGGCTCGGATCGCGGCGAACCGCTCCTGCGCGCCCGGGCCGGTGGCGATCACCTCCCAGGGCACGGACCCCGCCGGCGTCGGGGCGGCAGCGGGCGCCGCCGCCGCAGACGGAACCGCGCCGGCCGCGGGCGCGGCGGAACCGGCGGCGGCGGTCCGTTCGGGCAGCGGCGACGGCAGCAGGAATCCGTGCTGGAGGAACGAACCGAGCAGCAGCCAGAGCCCCGTCACGAACACGACCAGGCCGAGCGCCATGCGCGCCCGCGGCCACCAGCCCCAGCTCTCCAGGGGCCGGTCGAACGCGCCCATGAACACCGCGGTCACGATCGCCGCCAGGCCGGCCAGCGGGTAGAACACGGCCGCGGGCAGGACGATCCCGGGGCGCACGAACCAGAACGCCATCACGACGAGCAACAGGCCCATGGCGCGTTTGATCGTGTCCATCCAGCCGCCGCTGCGAGGGAGCGAGCCGAGCAGCGCGGGGAAGGTCCCGACGCCGATCAGGAGCACGCCCATGCCGAGACCGAAGGTGAACAGGGAGAAGAAGCCCAGCACCCAGCTCCCGGTCGTCGCCACCCAGACCAGGAGGGCGGCGAGGAACGGGCCCACGCAGGGCGAGGCCACCAGCCCGGCGACCAGGCCCATCGCGAAGACGCCCAGCAGTCCGCCCTTGCCGCCGCCGGGTCCGGCCAGGCGGTCGCGCAGGAAGGCGGGCGCCTGCATCTCGAAGGCGCCGAACATGCTGAAAGCCAGCACCAGCAGCAGCACCGCGATGGGACCCACCACGTACGGGCTCTGCATCAGGGCCGTGATCCCGCTGAAGACCGAGGCGCTCAGGGCGCCCAGCACGGCGTACACGAGCGCCATGCCCAGCACGTAGGTGAACGACAGGCCCAGGCCGTGCAGAGCGCCCTTCTCCTGGCTGCGCGCGCCGATGACGGCCAGCGTGATGGGGATCATCGGGTAGATGCACGGCGAGAGGCTCATCAGCACGCCGAACCCGAAGACCAGCGCCAGGAAGAACGGCAGGCCGCGCCGGTCCAGGAAGTCCTGGATGCGGGAGGCCGACCAGCCGCCGCCGTAGGCGACCTCGAACGCGAAGGGGGCGCCGGCGGTCAGCGGCGCGCCGTCGACGGTGGTCGCGGTCGCGGTCACCGTCAGGTCGTGGCGGCCCGTCCGCGCCGCGTCGGACACGGGGGCGGCCCATTCCACGATCACGGCGCCGTTCTCGCCCGGCGCGGTGCGCGGCGCGTAGGGCACGCCCAGCGGCGTTCGGCCGTCGGCCGCCGTCACGGCCACCCGCACGGAGGCCGAATCGAGGAACTCGTCCACGGCCGGGGTCACCACGACGTCGACCACCAGATCGTGGCCGGGTTCGATCGCGCCCTGGCGGGCCGTCGCGCGCACCTCGAGCGCCGCGGCCGGCAGGGCGGTCCCCAGCAGGGCGGCGGCCAGCAACGGCAGGCAGGTCCGCGGGACCGACGGGAACCGGGCGAGAGGTCGGGCGTTCATCGAGACTCCCTGGAACTGGAGGCGGTGGCTTTGCAACTGGCGCCGGCACCGGCGGCGCGACTAGAATAAGCCATAAAGGCCGGGCGACAAGCCCGGGTTCCCCGGCGCCGGACGCGGTCCGGCGCCGGTTCCTCAACCTGAGATCGGAGACGCCATGGGCTGGCTGAGACGGCAGGGAGCCGCGCTGCGGCTGGTGACGCTGGTGGTCGCGGCGGCGGCCCTGGCCGCGCTGGCCGTCGGCGGCTGCCGCGGCAAGGGCGGCGCGGACGCCGCCGGGGCGGCGGGCGCGGCCGGCGGGCTCGGGACGGCCGTCAAGGCCCTCAGGGTGGTGGCGCTGGACGGACGGGAGCACACCACCGATTCGCTGCGGGGCAAGGTCGTCATGGTCGACTTCTGGGACACCTGGTGCGGTCCCTGCCTGCGCGCGCTGCCGCATCTAAAGGCGCTGCACGAGACATACGGCGGGGAGGTCGTCGTGCTGGCGGTCGCGATCGGCCAGGAGGGCGAGGCGAAGGTGCGTGAGGTCGCGGCGAAGCAGGCCCTGACGTTTCCGGTGGCGCTGTTGGGGGCGCAGGGGGATCTCGAGGCCGCGTTCGGCGAGATCGCGGCCCTGCCGACGACGTTCCTGCTCGACCAGGACGGAGTGATCCGCCAGCGCTGGGTCGGCGCCCAGTCGCCGTCGACGTACGAGCGGTCGGTGCGCGAACTCCTGGGATCCTGAACGGGGTGGCGATGCGGCGACCGGGGTGAACCCCGAGAAAAGAACCCCTGGCTGCGTACGGGCAGCCAGGGGCTAGAGAGCGCTCGTCATTTTCTCAACCACCCCC
>VGXH01000014.1 GCA_016873405.1 bacterium | reverse complement strand
CCCCGCGAGTACCGGCGCATGACCAACGAGTTCGTGGTGTCGCACAGCTCCAGCAAGCACTGCAAGGTGAACCGCAGCAGCTATATGGTGGGCGCGCTGGCGCGCTGGAACAACAACCACGACAAGCTGTGCCCGGAGGCCCTGCAGGCGGCGGCGACGCTGGGCCTGGAGCCCGGCTGCACGAACCCCTACTTCAACACCATCGCGCAGGTGGTCGAGGCCGGCCACTGCGCGCTGGACGCCGTCGCGATCATCGACCGGCTGCTGGCGGACGGGTTGAAGGACGAGCTGCCGAACCAGGAGCCGACCCAGTACGGGACCGGCGTGGGCGCCACCGAGGTGCCGCGCGGCATCCTCTACCACGAGTACACCTACGACCGGCAGGCGCGCGTCGTGAAGGCCAACTGCATCATCCCGACCGGGCAGAACCTGGCCAACATCGACGACGACATGAAGAAGCTGGTGCCGGAGGTCGTGAGCACGAAGTCGAAGGAGGAGATCACCTCCTGGCTGGAGATGCTGGTGCGGGCCTACGATCCGTGCATCAGCTGCTCGGTGCACATGCTCGACGTGCAGTTCGAGGAGTAGGCGGGCGGCGTGCAGGTCATCGCGGTGGGCAACTCGTTCTGCGGGGACGACGGCGTGGGCGCGGCGGTGCTGGCCGAGTTGGCCGCGGTGTCGCCGCAACTGCGACTGGCGGACCTGGGCACCGATGCGTTGGCCCTGGTCGAGACGCTGCGGCCGGACGAGCCGTGCGTGGTCGTCGATGCGGCGCGGATGGGGCGCGAGCCCGGCGCCGTGGCCGCGTTCCGCCCGCAGGAGGTCCGGCTGCGCATCGCCGGTGACGGGCTCTCCGTGCACGGATTGGGCCTGGCCGAGGCGTTCGCGCTGGCCGGGCAGCTGGGACGGATGCCGGACGACCTGCTGGTCGTCGGCGTGGAGCCGGCGGGCGTGACGCCCGGCACGGGATTGTCGGACGCGGTGGCGGCGGCGGTGCCCCGCGTGGTGGAGATCATCCAGGCGGAGGTCCATCGCCATGAGTGAGCGCACGGTTCTGGTCATCGACGACGACATCGACTTGGTGGAGATCATCCGGGTCACGCTCGAGCGCGAGAAGATGAAGGTGATCGACGCCCAGAACGGCGAACGCGGCTTCGCCCTGGCCAAGGAACGGCATCCGGACCTGGTCCTGCTGGACGTGATGATGGGCACCATCGACGAGGGCTTCCAGGTTGCCTACAAGCTGCGCGGCGAACCGTTGACGAAGGACATCCCGATCATCATGATGTCGGCGGTGGGCGAGCGGACGGGCTTCACCTTCGACAAGAGCCGGGACGCGGATTTCCTGCCGGTGAGCGAGTTCCTCGAGAAGCCCGTCAGCCCGCGCAAGCTGGTGGACATGGTGCGCAAGCACCTGCCGACGACGACCTGAGCCGCGGGCCCGTCCCGCGCTCCGACCGGGAGGCTCGGTTGAGGCCGGAACAGCACCTGAGCCAGGAAGCCTCCCTGTTCGCTTCGGCATCGTCGCTCCGGCGCCGGCTGGATTGGTTCAACCGCCTGCGCTGGGGCGCGGTCGCCGTTCTCCTGGCGGCCGTGACGGTGCTCGGCGGCTTCACGATCATCCCCCTGCCGGTGGGTCCCACCCTGTGGGTGGCCGGCATCCTGGCCCTGGTGAACCTGGGCTACACCGTCCGCAACCGCCTGCTGCCCGCGCGCGCGGTCCGCACCGAGATCCGCATCGTCAAGCTGGAGATGGCCTGCGACCTGGTGCTGCTGACCGTGGTCCTGAACCTGACCGGCGGCGTCGAGAATCCGTTCATGTACCTCTATGTTCTGCACGTGGTGATCGCCGCGCTGCTGTTCAAGGGACGCGAGGTCTTCCAGATCACCTGGCTGGCCATCGCGCTGTTCACGGGCGAGGTGCTGGGCGAGCATCTGGGCCTGCTCCCGCACCATCACCTGCTGGGCGCCAGCACGCTGACGCACGAGACGCGGTACATCGTCGCCGTGCTGGGCTCGTTCTGGTTCGTGATGCTCAGCGGCGCCTACGTCGGCGCCTCGATCATGCGGCACAACCGGACCATCCGGGACGAACTGGTGGTACGCCAGGGAGAGTTGCTCAAGGCCGATGTGGCGATGCGCGACTTCTTCCGCTTCGTCGCGCACGAGGTCAAGTCGCCGGTCAACACGGCGCGCAGCGCCATCGAGGCGACGCTCGAGATCCACGGGGGCGAGGTGGCGCCCGGCGCGCGCGACCTCCTCGAACGCGCGCGCGGCCGGCTCGACCAGGCCACGGAGATGGTGAAGGACCTGTCCGATCTGACCCGGTCGGCCGTCCTGCGCAACGAGCTGCCGGCGCCGGTGGACCTGGCGGCGGTGGCGGCGCGCGCGCTGGACGAGCAGCGCGAGCCGGCGGCGGCCACGGGCCAGCGCCTGCTGCTGCGGGCGCCGACGGACGGCCCTATCATGGTGACGACCAGCGAGGGCGCGGTGGCGAAGATCCTGGGCAATCTGGTCAGCAACGCGGTGCGCTACAATCGGCCGGGAGGGCCGGTGACGGTCACGGTCGCGCGTCTGGCCGACGGCGCGCGGCTGGAAGTGGCGGACGAGGGCATCGGCATCGCACCCGAGGAGCAGGGGCGCGTGTTCGACGAGTTCTACCGCACCGCGGCCGCGCAGCAGCGCACCAGCCTGGGCACGGGCCTGGGCCTGCCCATCGTGCACCGGCTGGTCAGCGAGCTGGGCGGCGCGGTCGTCCTGCGCAGCGCACTCGGCCAGGGCACGACGGTGACGGTCGATCTGCCGGCGGCGGCGCCGGCCGGCAGCGGTGGGGGAGGATCCAAGTGAGCGGCAAGATCCAGTGCGGCGGCCTGACGCGACGCAGCGACCTGGTCCTGGTGGAATTCCGGGGCTTCCAGCCGCTGGCCGGCCATCGTCGCAACGTGCTGAAACGGTTCGGCGACTACGCCATCCCGCTGTGTTACCTGACCGTGGCCTGGGACGCTGACGACCGGGAGAACCTCTGCTTCTGCTTGAACCTCGCGGATCTGGAGCGGGCCGAGCCGCTGCTGGCCATGCTCTCGAACGAGCTGTCGCCGCGCCGCGTGCTCAGTTGGCACCCGGTGACGATCCTGACCGTCTACGGGCCGCACTTCCTGGAGCGCTACGGACTGGCCAACGAGTTCATCGCCACGCTGGCCGAGAACCGCCTGACCGTGCTGTCGATCAGCTCGTCGATCAACAGCGTCTCGTTCGTGGTGCACGAGCGGGACGTGGAGGCGACGGTCAGGGCGCTGGCCGAGAGGTTCGACTGGCCGGAATAGGTTCGCGGCGCTCCTGCCGGGGGTCGACTCCCTGTCGATGTCGCTCGCCGCTGACATGGCTGGAACCGGGCCCTGCGCACCTGCGCTGCGGGAACGGTGACGCGGCGCGGACCGCATTCGCCGCCGGGTTGACGATGGCGTCCGCGCTCGCGTCTGGCCAGACCGCCTGCCTGACGCCAAGGGCCTGCGGCCTCAGCGCCGATTTGATCCCCATATTGCATACAAATCTGCTATGCTCTTGTTTCCCGGTCTTCCACCGGTCCCCAGACCCCATCCCCACATGGAGGCTGACATGTCCACGCGCCCACGCCTCGCCCTCCTGTTCTGCTGCCTGCTGCTGGCCGTCGCGCCCGCCGCGGCGAGCGCGCAGGCCGACTGCTGCGTCGTCCCCGACAACGGCAACGGCACGGCCACGCTGCCGCCGGCGTCGACCTCCACCGGTTGCGTCTACGCCGGCACCACCGAGATCGTCGATGGCCTGCCGCCCGGCGCCACCATCCAGATCACCGGCTGGTTCGGCAACTTCACCGCGGTCACCGAAGCGCCCGGCGGCGTCTTCGGCGGCACCATCAGCACGTGGCAGGGCCAGTTCCTGATGAACATGTCGGGCACCGGCTCGCTGCTCGGGTTCAACCGGTCCATCGTCATGCCCCTGAGTCCGTGGACGGAGATCATGGAATTCGCGCCGCGCATGCTGGCCGCGCCCGTGCAGGCCGGCGTGGCGCGCGTGTCGCAGCTGCATAGCCAGATCGCGGGCGGGGATCCGGATTTCGATCTCCTGCGCATCACCGCCGGCGACAACTTCGGGCTGCCCTCGCCGGGCGCCTACCAGGTGGCTTCGACGTTTGGCGGCTGGGGCGTGTCGGGCCACTTCGACCTCATGGCGCGCATCGACTTCGTCGGCCGGCCCGGCAGCGTGCTGGGGGGGATGTCCGGCAGCACGGTGCGGGTGCGTCGTTTCGAGATGTGCCCCGGCGGCGCGGTGGAGACCGAAACCACCTCCTGGTCGGGGATCAAGGCCCTCTATCGGTGACGGGGGCGTCTGCCGTCGGTGTCCCGCGGCCTGGATGGGACTGGCACGCGCCGTGCTGGTCTCATCCCGGTCCGGCTCTACGCCGCAACCGGGCACGGGAGGGAACCCCAAGCCGGCGCCCCGGGCAACGCGCCGCGCGGATTGCGGCGGCGCGCACGCCGCGCCGCGCTTAACATGATGGGCAACGGCCGCCTAGCCGTCCCGCTCCCCGACGGAGGTCAGCCCATGATCCACATCGCACGAGCCACCCGCGACCGCCTCATCGCCGCCGCGGCCCTCCCGGCGCTCGCCTGCCTGCTGGTCGCCGCCCTCGGGCGCCCGGCACTCGGCGCGCCGGTCAGGACCGTCACGAACTCGGTCCCCGCGCCGGTCCTCGGCGCCTTCCAGGACGACTACCCGAAAGCGGAGATCCGCGCGCTGGCCAGCCTGGCCGAGGGCAGCAAGGTCAGCTACGAGATCGAGGGTCTGGTCGGCGGGCTGACGCTGAAGGCCGTCTACCTGGCCGACGGCACGCTGGTCGCGGTCGAGGAAGACATTCCCTCAGCGGCGCTGCCGGAGGCCGTCACGGCGGCCGTCGAGGAGAGACATCCCGGGTCGAAGATCGTCAAGGCCGTCCGCAACACGCGCGACGGCGCCACGACCTACCTGCTGCGCGTGGCGGCCGGGGGGCGCCGGCTCAACCTGGTGTTCGACGAGGGCGGCGGACTGCTCGGCGCCAAGGACACCGGCGGCGGGAAGCGGAAGTAGGGTGCCCGCGCGCGCACCGGCCCGCGGCGCCAGCGCGCCCCGCCGATGAGTCGCGAGACCTGCTACCGCTGCTTCTGGCCGAAGGCGCACTGCTGGTGCGCCACGATCGAGCCGATCCGCACGCGCACGCGCTTCGTGCTGCTCCTGCACCCGAAGGAATGGAAGCGGGAGAAGGCGGCGACCGGCCGCCTGACGCACCTGTGCCTGGCGGACAGCGAGCTGCACATGGCGCTCGAGTGCGACGTCCATCCCGCGGTGCAGGCGATCCTGAGCGACCCGTCCAGCTATCCCGTTCTGCTCTACCCGGGCGCGGGGGCGCGCAACCTCTCGCGCGGCGAACTCACGACCACCGACCTGGGCGGCCGACGCCTGGTGGTCTTCCTGCTGGACGCCACCTGGGGCCGCGCCCGCAAGATGCTCAAGCTCTCGCCGCGCCTGCAGCAACTGCCGCGCGTGGTCTTCACGGCGTCGGCGCCCAGCCGCTACGTGATCAAGCGCCAGCCCCAGGCGGGCTGCCTGTCGACGCTCGAGGCCGTGCACGAGACGCTGCTGGCGCTTGATCGCTGCGGGCTCGACCGCTACGAACGGTCCGACCAGCTCCTGGCGGCGTTCGACCGCATGCAGCAGTTCCACATCGACTGCGCCCGCGACCCGGCGCGGGCCGACCATCGCCATCACGGAGCGGCGCCGCCGCCGTCGGCGGCGGAGATCGCCGGGCGGTTCTCCGACCGGGCGCCGGCCGTGACGTCCAGGCGGCGGCGGTTCATCCGGGAGGGCGGGTAGCGGCGCGTGGCGCCGCGGAAAGCCGGCGGCGGGAACCGCGGACATGCCGTAACGTAGAACGGGCCGCGCGCCGTGATGCCCCCCCCCCCAATGCTCAGAGGTGACCCGATATGCGTTCCGCTTTCGCGCCCGGGCTGGCGAGCCTGGCCCTCGCCTTCGTTCTGCTGGCCGCGTACCCGGCAACGGCCGCGACTTCCGGGCCGACGCCGGCCGAGATCCTCGACCTCGAGGTCCTGGGCGGTTCCCTGTGGCAGGTCGGCGACACCTACGTCGCCGGACAGCCGACCGAAGCCACGCTCGAGACCTTGGCCGGGCGCGGCGTCAAGGTCGTGATCTGCCTGCGCACCGCGCGCGAGATGGCCGATCGCAAGGCCGTCCCGTTCGACGAGCGGGCGAAGGCGCGCGAGCTGGGCCTCGAGTACGTGCAGGTCGGCCTCGGCCCCTACGGCTCCTACACGCCGGAGTCGCTGGCGGTCATCCGCGACGCGCTCTCGCGCCATGACGGCAAGGCGCTGCTGCACTGCACGGTCGGCGGTCGCGCCAGCACAGTCTGGGCCGCGCTGCGGACCAGGTACGACGGCCTGTCCCTGGAGGAGGCGCTGGCCGAGGGTCGCGAGATGGGGCTCTGGGTCGACTCGATCGAGCAGCTGCTGGGCGAGAGGATCGAGTACCGGCGCACCGGCGAGCCGTCGGTGCCCAATCCGGGCTGGCTGGTCGATGTGGCCTGGCTCAAGGAGTCCATCGACGGCCGGAGCCTCCGCCTGCTCGACGTGCGCCCCAGCTACGCGCAGTACTTCGAGGGCCACGCGCGCAACGCCACGCACCTGGACGCCCACGCCCTGCGGGGGCCTCTCAACAACATTCCCGCGCAGTTCCGCAGCCATGAGCGCATGGCCGAGATCTTCGCGCAGGCCAACGTCGGGCCGGGCAACCGCGTCATCGTCTACGCCGACGGGAACGACATCCTGAGCAGCTCGATGGCCGTCTACGCGCTCGAGAAGCTGGGGCACTTCAACGCGTCGATCCTCGACGGCGGCATCAAGGCCGTGGCGGCGGCCGACCTGCTGACCCAGGCCTTCCCGGCGGCGCCGAAGAAGCCGGCCGAGTTCGCCGTCTTCGAGAACCCTACCTGCGTCGCCACGCTGGCCGACGTCGAGGCCGCCCTGAAGGACCGCGGCGTCCAGTTCGTCGACGCGCGGCCGCGGGAGCAGTACGAAGGAACGACGAAGACCTGGCAGCGCAACGGCCACATCCCGGGCGCCGCCAACGTCCACTGGAAGCTCCTGACCCAGGAGGCCGACGCGCACAGCCTGCGCAGCGCCGCCGAGATGCGGGCTCTCTTCGAGAGCGCGGGGGTCAAGCCCGACCGGCCCGTCATCGTGTACTGCGGCACCGGGCGCGAGGCGTCGCTGCTCTATCTGGCGCTGTCCCGCGAGTTGCGCTATCCGGACGTTCGCCTCTTCGAGGGCGGCTGGACGGAGTACTCGACGCGGGCGGACCTGCCGGTCGAGAACTGAGCGGCGCGGGACGGTTGCGCCGGCGCAACCTGTCCCGATCGCTACGCGGCCTTCACCCTGCCCGTCGTCCCGCGGTACTCCCACGAGGCGACCCCCAGGGCCACGGCCACGAGCACGTCGACCCCGCCGAGAGCGCCCAGCCCGGCGCCGTTGCCGGCGGCCGCGCGCTTGAGAAAGGCCATCAGGGTCACCACGGAGAGGATGAAGGCGAGCAGCTGCGGCGGATAGATCTGCCACAGCCAGAGCTTGCCCGTGGCGGCGGCCAGCCGCGCGATGTTCGCGCGCATGCGGCGGCGCATCACGAAGCGCGCCTTGGCGGCTCCGGCCAGCGCGGCCACGGGCACGATCCAGTACAGGTGGGCCCGGCCCAGGCCGGCGTCCAGCGCCTGTCGGAACAAACGCGCGCTGGCGAAGACCAGGCTCAGGGACCCGAACACGAGCCAGGTGCGGGCGAGGATCAGCAGCAGGCGGGAGCTGAGCATCGGACGTCCTCTGGGGGGGAGTGGAAGCAGGCCGAGGCCGTCAAGATCGGGCATTCCGGCGGGAGTGCAACCTCGGCGCGCCGGCGGGCGCCACCGCAGGCTGCGCCGCCCGGCCGCCGCCGACGCCGCCGGCCGCCCCGACGAGGTTTCGCTTGACGGTATGTCGCGATGGTCGAATAATTATTCGACCATGACGAAAAACACCTCTTCAGCGAGCTATCTTTCGATAAGACAATCGCTTGTTGAGCGATTGGCCGAGTCGGCCCCTGCCCGTATCCAGCTGCTGGCCGGGCCGCGCCAGGTGGGGAAGACCACCTTGCTGCTGGAACTGGCCCGCGGGCTCGAGGACCGGGCCCTGTACCAGAGCGGCGACGGGCCGGAGGCCGCGACGCCCGGAGCCTGGGAGCGCTTCTGGCAGCTGGCGGAGCGCCTGGCGCGGGAGCACGCCGGGCGGGGCGGTGCCGTCGTGATGCTGGACGAGGTCCAGCACCACTCGGACTGGCCACGGCGACTCAAGGGAGAATGGGATCGCATCCTGCGCCTGGGGCTGCCCGTTCATGTGGTCGCCAGCGGTTCGTCGGCGCTGCACCCGGGATCGGGATCGCGCGAAAGTCTGGCGGGCCGTTTCGAACGCCTGACGCTGTCACACTGGAGTGCCGCCGCTTTGGCCGACACTTTCGGGCTCACACGCCAGGAGGCCATCGATCTGGTCGTGGGCGGTGGCGCCTTCCCGGGGGCGGTCGCGCTTCGCCATGAGCCCGCGCGCCGGCTGGCCTACTTGCGAGACGCAATCATCGAGCCGGCCATCGGCCGCGACATCCTCTCGCTGGCGGTCGTGCGAAAGCCGGCGCTCCTGCGGCAGGTGTTCGGCGCGGCGGCCGCGGCGCCGGCACAGGTCGTCTCACTGCAGAAGATGCAAGGATTGCTCGTCGATCGCGGAGCGCTCGAGACCATCGCCCACTACCTGAACCTGCTTCAGGAGGCCTTCCTGGTTGCGGGGCTGGAGCGGTACTCGGAACGCCTGCTCCGCCGGCGCGCCGCACCTCCGAAGCTGGTCCCGCTCAACAACGCGTTCCTGGTCGCCATGGACCCGCGCGGCGCGCCTGACCGCGAGCGTGAGCCCGACCGCTTCGGCGCCTGGGTCGAGAACGCCTGCCTGGCCTTCGCCTGGAATGCCGGGCAACAGGTCCGCTACTGGCGCGAGGAGCCGCTGGAGGTCGACGCCGTGATTGACGGATCGTGGGGCCGCCTGGCGATCGAGGTGAAGACCGGTTCCTTCGTGGCGGCGGACCTGCGCGGACTGTTCGAGTTCACGCGTCGCCATCCTGCATACCGGCCCCTGCTCCTGTGTGACGAGCGCCAGTTGGACGCCGCGCGTCGGTATGGGGTAGAGGCGATGGCCTGGGACGAGTTCCTGTGGCAAGGGCCGCAGGCAGGACACTAGCCGGGCTGGTGTGGATTGGTTCAACAACCGCCGCCTGCTTGGGCCGATAGGAATCATCCTACCTGTGGAGTTCGAGGAAGTACACTTCCAGAAGCAGCAGAGTCCGGCTGATGCGGTGGGACTCACATGACGGGGGTTCCGGAATACCTGGGGCGGTGCAGGACCAGGAGCGGTTTCTTGGTGCATGAGCTGACGTGGACAAGTTGGTGGGCCCCTTCGTGGGGCCTGCCGGTTCTGCTGGTAGTCTTCCTGTGGGCACAACCTGCCGAGTCGCGGGTCTGGCGTGTTGAAAAGGACGGCTCAGGCGACTACACAGTGATTCAGGACGCCGTGGATGCCTCGGCAAATGGCGATACCATCATGATCGGGGCGGGGTGGTTTGCTGAGTATACCGATCACACTTACGCGGGTAACCTCTGGCACACATATGTGCACATGGTGTCCGGAACACTCACCCTGATCGGTGCTGGCGAGGACGCAACGGTCATTGGTCCGGAGTCCGCAAGTACCTGGGAGCCTTGGGAGCATGCTGTCGGCATCCTCTATTATCCGTCTGCAGCAAATGGCATCCTTGTTGTTGAGGATCTGACCGTGGAAAACACCGTGGAGGGCACTTACGCGGAAACCGGCAGGGTCACCATCCGCAGCTGCACTTTTCGTCGAACCAGGCTCGGCGTATGGACGCACACTCCAGGAACGGTTCGATCTTGCAGTTTTGAAGCGGTATCCGATTGCGGAGTTATCACGTCCAGCCCATCTCGTGATTTCTCAGTTATCCAATGTGAGTTTCGCGATTCGGACACGGCATTCTCGTTCAGTGGTGTGGCGAATGTAACTATTCGCGACAATAACGTCATTGATTGTGAGAATGTGGGCTTCTTGAACCAATGCTCGGGGTCAGCGATCCGCAATACACTGTCCGTGACTTCAGGTGCCGGTCTGGTCGTGTATGGGCCTGGATCCTATGTCATCACAGACAACATCTTTGACGGGGGGACTGCCAACATCTACTTCGGCCTCGGAGCCAACAATGCAATCTGCGAGCGCAACGTGTTTCGTGGCTCACGCGACACCGCAGTCGATATCGTTAGTTGCACTCCTCGAGTCATAAATAATGACATCTTCAAGGACCGCGGTCGCGCTGTGATACTCGGGGGCTATCCACAATTGCCAGATCGCTTCGTGGACATGAGGGGCAACTATTGGGGCACAGCGAACCCCGATTCAATCTCCGCGTGGATAGTGGATGGTCACGACATCCCAAGTCCCCAGATGCACGGTTTTGTGAATTTCCAGCCGTTTTCGTCCGTGCCAGTACCGACAGGGAGGACGAGCCTTGGGGGCGTGAAGGCGCTATTCAGATAGCACATCCAATTTCTCTCTCTCCCAATCACGCTGCGCGCCCCGACCGAGGAGCCAATCGTCCCATTGCGGAACCTCACCCCGCATCGCGGACACACATCGGCACCCTGAAATCCTAGCAGATCCGCGGCAACTGCTCGCCCACCGGCATGTCCAGCACCCTCTCGACTCCCAGCGCCGTCCGCAGCGCCACGATGCCAGGGTGCGCCGCCACGACGCGCCCGATGACCGCGGCCTCCGCGCCCAGCGCCTGCGCGCGCAGCGCGGCCAGCGCCCTTTCCGCGTCGCCGCCCGCCACCACCGCCACCAGCCGCCCCTCGCAAGCCGCGTGCAGCGGGTCCAGCCCCAGCATCTCGCACACGCCCGCGACCGCCGCGCGCACCGGCACCGCCCCGTCCTCGAGCGTGATGCCCACCTTGGCGCCCGCGGCGAACTCGTTGAGCACCGCCGCCAGCCCGCCGCGCGTCGGATCGCGCAGCGCCTTCACGTCGGCGCCGCAGGCCAGCAAGGTTTCGACCAGCCCACCCAGCGGCGCGCAGTCGCTGGCCAGCGCCGTCTGCACCGACAGTCCGGCGCGCGCGGTCAAGATGGCGGTGCCGTGGTCGCCAACGGGGCCCGACACCAGCACGGCGTCGCCGTCGGCGATGCGCGCCACGCCCAGGCGGCGTCCCGGCGGCACGGTGCCCAGCCCGCTCGTATTGATGTAGATCCCGTCGCACTGGCCGCGCCCGACCACCTTCGTGTCGCCGGTCACGACGCGCACGCCGGCCTGTTGCGCGGTCGCCTCCATCGAGCACAGGACCTTGTGGAAGTCGGTCAGCGGCCAGCCCTCCTCGAGCACGAACGCCACCGACAGCGCGCGGGGCACGGCGCCCATCATCGCCACGTCGTTGACGGTGCCGCAGACGGCCAGCTTGCCGATGTCGCCACCGGGGAAGAACAGCGGCGTGACCACGAACGTGTCGGTGCTGAACGCCACGCGGCCAGGCGGCAGGTCCAGCAGCGCGCCGTCCTCGCGCGGGGCCAGCTCGGGGCTCGTGAAGCGCGGCAGGATCAGCTTCTCGAACAGGTCCTGCGAGAGGCGACCGCCGGCGCCGTGCGCCATCTGCACCGTGTCGTGGTCCAGTCGCGGCAGCGGGCAGCTGAAGCCCGTGAAATCGGGCCGTTCGCTCACGCGGAGACCTTCCTTCCGTAGCGGAACCAGGCGGCGCAGGCGCCCTCGCTCGAGACCATGGTGGCGCCCAGCGGCGTCAGCGGCGTGCATTCGCGACCGAAGGCGGGGCAGTCGGCGGGCTTCGCGCGGCCCTGCAGGACCAGGCCGGCGATGCACTGGGACGGCTCGTCGGGCTCGATATCGCCGACGGCGAACTTGCGCGCGGCGTCCCAGGCCGCGTACTCCGGCCGCAGCTCCAAGCCGCTCTGCGCGATGACGCCGATGCCGCGCCACTTGCGGTCGCACACGCGGTACATGCGATCGACGGTCGCCTGCGCCGCGGGGTTGCCGTCGGGCGTCACCGCGCGCGCGTAGCGGTTGACCACGCGCGCCTGACCCGCTTCCAGCAGCGTGACCGCCTGCACCAGCCCGTCGAGGATGTCCACCGGCTCGAAGCCCGTGGCGACGATGGGCACCCCGTGGCGCGCCGCAACGGCCTCATAGGGACGCCAGCCGGTCACGGTGCAGACGTGGCCGGCGGCCAGGAAGGCGGCCACGCGGCAGCCGGGCGATTCCAGTATGGCCGACATCGCCGGTGGCACCAGCACGTGGCTGACCAGCTGGCTGTAGTTGCGCAGGCCCTGCTCGACGGCGGCGCAAACGGCCATCGCATTGCCGGGTGCGGTGGTCTCGAACCCGACGGACAGGAAGACGACCTCGCGGTCGGGGTGCGCGCGCGCGAGGGCCAGCGCCTCGAGCGGCGAGTAGACCATGCGCACGTCGGCGCCGCGGCTGCGCGCCTCCAGCAGGCTGCCGCGCGAGCCGGGCACCCGCAGCATGTCGCCGAAGCTGGCCAGGATCACGCCCGGCAGCTCGGCAATGGCGACGGCGCGGTCGAT
>VGXH01000013.1 GCA_016873405.1 bacterium | reverse complement strand
GCATCGTAACGCGGCTGCCGCCCCGATGTTCCCGCCCCGGTCCGGACGGCGCGCCGGGCACCCGAAAACGGTCAAGAACCCGCCCGTCGGGCCGATCATTCGCGGGACGCCGCGCGCCGCGGACATCGGTCGCGCGGCGGACTCGAACCTGTGACGCCGCAAGGGATTGAAGGGGCCGGCAACGATGGCGCGCATCGAATGGAAGCCCGAGTACGAGATCGGCGTCGCCCTGATCGACGAGCAGCATCGGCACCTGGTCGAGATCATCAACCGGTTCGACGAGGCCCTGCGCAAGGGCAGGGGCTCCCGCCAGGCGAACGAGATCCTCAATGACCTGACCGGCTACACCCAGGAGCACTTCGCGACCGAGGAACGTCTGATGGCCGAGGCCGGCTATCCGCACCTGAAGCTGCATCAAAGCCAGCACCGGCAGCTTCTGCAGAAGATCGAGCGCCTGCAGTTCGAGCACGGTATCGCCGGACGGCGCATCACCGCCGAACTGCACGAACTCCTCGGCTACTGGCTGGTGAATCACATCCAGCGCGACGACCGCGCGTTCGGGACCTGCCTGGGCGGCGGCCGGGGCGAGCCGGACGGGACCGCCGCGCCCGCGCCCCGCGAACCGGCGCCGAGCGGCCGCGCCTAGCCGGACAGCCGGCACCTGTTCACGCCCGCAGGTGCGAGACCAGGATCTGCAGACCGATCAGGATCAGAAGCACGCCGCCGGCCACCTCCATGCGGCTGCCCCAGCGCGCGTGCAGCACACCGCCGAGCGCGAGACCGCTCCACGACATCGCCGCCGTGATCACCCCGATCAGCAGGCAGGGCAGCCAGATCGAGACGTCCAGCACGGCCAGGCTCAGTCCCACCGCCAGCGCGTCGATGCTCGTGGCCACGCTGAGGGCCACCAGCGACCATCCGCGCGTCGGGTCGCCGCGCGGCCGCTCCTGGTCGTGGGGCCGCGCGCCGGCCAGGACCATGCGCCCGCCGACGAACGCCAGGAGAGCGAACGCGAGCCAGTGGTCCACGTGGTGCAGCATCCCCACCAGGCCGCGACCGAGCAGCCACCCCAGCAGGGGCATGAGCATCTGGAAGAGCCCGAAGTGGAACACCAGTCGGAAGGCGGCGCGGCCGTCGCGCGCGCGGCCCGAGGCGCCGGCGCCCAGGCACACCGCCGTGGCGTCCATCGCGAGGCCGCAAGCGATGACGACGTATTGCGCGATGCCCATGTCATGCCCCCGCGCCCCGTAACCCGCCGGCAGTCGCCCGGATCGCGCGCGGGGGCGGAACCCCGCGCGCTGGCGCCGTCCGCCGGCGGCGTGCTATGATTGTCGTTCGCCCCGCAACGATGGTCCTCAGTCCGGGTTGGCGCCAGCCTGCGCCGGCCTGCAGAAGGGTCGGCATGCCGCCCGTGTCCTCGCCCGCCGATCCCGCCTCCCGGTGCGCATCCCGTTGCCTGCGCGCGCGCGCGCCCTCGGCCCTGTCCGCGCTGACGCTGGCGGCGCTGCTGGCGCTGCCGCCGGCCGCCGGCGCGGCCGGCCTGGCCTTCGTGTCCGGGTCGCGGGCGGACGCCGCGCGCGCCGCTGCCGGGGACCTCGGCACGCTCGTCTGGGAACTGCCCGGCGGCGTGCTGGTGGCCGACCGCGTCTCGCCCGCGGGGGAGCACCGTTTCGGCCGGCCGCTCGTGCCGTCCTGGCCCGACGGCGAGTGGTTCCTGGTGCGCGCGAAGGGCCGCGCCCACGGCCGGCCGGTCACGACGTCGGACCTGGCCGCGGTCGGCCGCGTGCATCTGGCACTGGACGGGGCCTGGGTCGTCGAGATCCCGCCGGCGCAGGCCGAGGCCTTCGCCGCGCTTGGGGCCGGCCGCCAGCGGTTGCGCCTGGACGCGCCGCCCCCCGGCTGGGATCGCCTGCGCGGGCGGATGGCGGCGACGGCGCCGGCGACGCGCGCCGCGAAGGACCTGGCACTCAAGACGGCCTTCGCCGCCGTCGTCGCCGCCGACTCCATCTTCACGACGATCCGCCGGATCAGCGGTTCGTTGCCCCTGACGCACGCGGGCCAGACGCGCACCATCGCCACGCGCTACTACAGCGCCCCGGACAAGGCGTTCGTCGCCGACGCCCTGGCCGCCACGCTGGCCGCGTGGGGCTACGACGTTACGTTCCAGTCGTTCACCCACAACCAAATCGTCTGCCGCAATGTCGTCGCGACCCGCCTCGGCGCCGTGGCGCCCGCCGAATACGTGGTCGTCGGCGGACACTACGACTCCACGTCGCAGACTCCGTCGTCGCTGGCGCCCGGAGCCGAGGACAACGCCTCCGGCACGGCGCTGGTCCTGGAACTGGCGCGAGTGGCGGCCGGTCGCACCTTCGACCGTTCGCTCCAGTTCGTGCTCTTCGATGCCGAGGAGCGCGGGCTGATCGGCAGCGACCGTTTCGTGGACGAGGCGGTGGCCGGCGGGCGCGTGATCGTCGGCGCGTTGATCCACGACATGGTCGCCTTCCACGCCGCCAACTACGCGATCCGCATCGAGGGCCAGCCGGCCTGGGAATCGCTGATGTCGGCGATGGCCGCCAATGTCGACGCCCTGACCGATCTGGGCTGGCAGAAGGATTACTACAGCTGGGGCAGCGACCACGTGCCGTTCCAGCAGGCCGGCTACCCGGCGTTCCTGGCCATCGATTACGACTGGGACGACTACGGGCACTACCACCGCACCACCGACACCTGGGCGGCCATCGCGGCGACGGCGGCGAAGTCGGTGCAGGTCGCGCGCGCCGGGGCGGGGCTCGTCGCCGATCTGGCCGGGCTGCAGCCGGCCTACGTCGCCGGAGCCGGCGACGTCGCGCCCGCCGCGCTGCCCGCGCTGACGGCGGCGCCGAACCCCTTCAATCCGCGCGTGAGCGTGACGTTCGCGCTGGCCGAGGCGAGCGTCGCCGAACTGGCCGTTTTCGACCTGGCGGGGCGGCGCCTGCGGGTGCTGCAGGCGGGTGCGCTGGCGGCGGGCGCGCACGCGTTCACCTGGGACGGGAGGGATGCCGGCGGACGCGCGCTGCCGAGCGGGGCTTACCTGTGCCGGCTGTCGCTGCCGCAGGGCGAGGCCGCGACCCGCCTCCTGCTCGTGCGCTAGCCCGGACTATTCACGAAGGTCCGGCTGCGGCTGGTCAATTGCCCTTCTGCGAAGGCGAAATCCGGTCTCGGCGAGGTCAACGTACCGCATCGGCGTCGGTCGGGATGAGCCCGGCGATGCACAGGCTGTCCTCGACCGCGAGATCGAGCACCTGGCGCTCGTCCGCCGGCAGGGGCGCTCCGAACGGCGCGTGGGTCAGGCGAACGCGCGGACGATCGAGGTCCTGGCCCCGCCCGACGACAACGGCCCGGCGCCGATCGCTCAACTGCACCTCGCTGCCGGGCGGGTAGATCCCCAGCGTCTCGATGAGCGAAGCCAGCAGACGCGGATGGTAGCTGTCCGCGTCCTCCAGCATGATCTCGTAGGCATGCCGGGCCGACAGGGCCGGCTTGTAGGGACGCCGGGCCGTCAGCGCCTCGAAGACGTCGCACACGTGCATGAGCTCCGCGACGACGCCGACCCGATACCAGCCCGGCATGGCGGGATAGCCGCCGCCGTCGTGGCGACGGTGGTGGCCCCAGGCCGCCGAGAGGACCAGGGCGCTGCGCTCGCCGCCGTCCAGCAGCACGCGCGCCCCCAGTTCAACGTGCGAGTCCATGACGCGCCGCTCGTCCTCGTCCAGGCGTCCGGGCTTGAAGAGGATCTCGGGCGGAATGCGGCTCTTGCCCAGATCGTGCAGCAGCCCGGCCGTCGCCAGCTCGGCCAGGATCTGCGCCGGCCAGCCCAGGGCGCGGCCCAGGACGGACGAGAGCGCCGCGACGCGGACCGAGTGGCCGATCGTGTAGCTGTCGAAGTCGGGGTAGCGCAGGAACTGCATCACGTCGAGCGCGTCGTCGGCAGCCAGGCCGGCCAGGTTCGCGGCCGCGGCGCGCGTGGCGCCGCAGTCGAGCGCGGCGCCGGTCCCGATGGCCAGAGCGTTGGCCGACACCGACGCGTACATCGACTGGTAGATCTCGACCAGCGGCGCGAAATCGGCCGCGACGCGGTCGTTGCCTCCGGGCGCGGCGTCGCTCTGGAGCGGGTCGGTTCCCTCCTCGGAGAAGGGCGCGGACAGCCCGATGTGCGCCAGGCCGTGCCGCGCGAAGACCGCACGGGCTTCGGCAAGCCCGGCGAGGGTCTCCGACTTCTCGGCGCCCAGGCGGAAGAAGGCGATCAGGTCGGCGGACGTCACCGAGGCGCCGAACACGAACCCGCCGCAGCCCAGGCGCTCGGCGAAGTCGATCAGCGCCCGTCCGGCGATGGAGGGTCCGACCAGGTAGCACCCTTCGTGCACGAACTTGCCGCCGTAGACGCCGATGTCGAACGACTCCCGCGTGCCGTCGCCCAGCACGGCGGCCAGATCCGCCGCTATCTCGACGCTGGCGGCCACGACGCGCGGGTGGCTGTCGAAGTAGAGACGGCGCAGGCTGATGCCGTTGGCCAGGCGGATGATCAAGTCGCCGCGGCGCTGTTCCATCTCAGTTGCCTCCGACGGGCGTCGTCGCCCGCGCGGCGACGCGGCAGGCCTCGGGCCAGGCCGGGCGCAGCAGCAAGTTCCGCTGGCTGTCGACGCGGTTCAGCAGCTCGCCCGCCCGGTTCGGCGCGTTGCGCGCCAGCCAGGCGAGGGCGCTCACGACCCAGGCCTCGCCGCGACGCTCGGCGGGGAGCGCCTCGACGGTATCGGTCAGCAACGTGGCGGCGAACGACCGGAAGTCCGGCGAAGCCTCGCTCCGGCCGCCCTCGCGCAGGATCTCCAGCAGCAGCCCGGCATCGACGGCGCCCACGCCGTCGAGCGCAGCCAGGACGATCCCGGTCAGCTCGTCCGGCGGACGGCGCCGCAGCTCGCGCAGCAGGTTCGTCGCGTGGCGGGCGGCGGCGGCTCCCTTCAGCAGCGCCGCGTGCAGGCCAAACGACCGCTGCGGCGGCAGCAGGAAGACCTCTCGCGGGACGACGGCGCGCCTGGCGCCGGGCAGGGCCAGGAAGCGCGGCGCCTGGCGCACCGCCTCCGCGGCGTCCAGCGACCCCGCCAGCCGGCAGCAGCGCTCGATCGCCGACGGTTCAGCGGGCTCCAGACCCAGGGCCACGTCGTTGACCAGGTGCGGCCACAACGACGAGAGCGCGGGAGGCTCGATCTCTTCGGCGACGGCCGCCCAGATCCGCGCCGGGAGGTCGGGTTGCGCCGCGCGCAAGCCCGCCAGCAGGGGCGGCAGCGCGCGATCGATGTCCGATGCCGCGGCGGTAGTGGCGAGCCAGCGCAACGCGGCCGCGTACAGGGCGGCTTCGGCGGGGTCCGGGCGCGTTGCGGCACAGCCCGCTTCCAGCGCCGTCAGGGCCGGGGCGAAGGACTCGTCCCGCGCGCCGTTGGCCAGCAGACGGAAGCAGATCGCCACCTGGTCGCGGCGGGATTCGACGGCCGGGTCGCCGATCGCCGGCGCGCGCGCCGCCAGGTCGGCGACCAGACGCGACAGATCCCCCACGGACCGGGCGTGTTCGTCCGGGCGGGGAGCCGGCGTCGACGTCGAGGCCGCGGACGGCGCGACCCGGCGGCTCAACTGCGCGAAGGCAAGACGCATCGCCGCGGGCGCGCCTCCCAGTTCCAGCGCCTGCGCGGCGAGACCCAGCAGCGCCGACAGCTCGCCGGCGCCCGGGTCGCGCGCGAGCAGCCGCCGGACGCCGTCGCGAATGGCTTCCAGGTCCTCGGCGGACAGATCGAGCGGTCGGTGCTGGCCGGAGTCAGGCGCCCGGTCGCCCGGTTCCCGTCCGCTGACGATCCGGCGCAGCACATCCAGCAGTTCGGCGCCGGCCTGCACCTGGTCGCCAGTTCGCGCCTCGTCGGTCCCGGTTGCCGCCGGCCCCAGCTGGCCGGTCGCCTGCAGGCGCCGGTTCGCGGCGCAGACCGTCGGCGGCAGCCCCTCCAACGCGAGGGCGCGAAAGCTGTGCGCCTGGTGTCGGGCCAGTCGATGCGCCTGCAGCGCCGACAGCGCGGCGCGCAGGTCGGGCGCCGTCATCCGGGGCGAGAAGCTGAGGTTGGCGATGTCGAGCGCGACCAGCAGGTCGTGCACCTGGCGCGCGCCGCGTTGGCGCGGGTCCACGGTGACGCCGTCCACGATCAACCCGGCGGCCGACACCTCGAGGGCCAGCCAAGGGCGGGCCCCGATCGCGGCCGTCATGGCCTCGGCCGCGGTCGCGATCGCGCGCAGGTGCTGGTCGTGGCCATCGGCGTAGTAGGCGCTCACCGTCAGCAGGCGGTCCAGCGCGCGGACGAAGGCCGACACGTGCGCCGGCACCGGTTGGCCGGCGGTATCGAGGATCGTCTCACCGTTCGTTCCGAGCAGCGTCATCACGACCGGTCCTGGGTGCGGGAAGTCCGAAGGCGGGCAGGGGCGCCCCGCCTCGGCCGGCGGTTCGTGATCGACCGGGCGCGGCGCCTCTTGAGTCGAACCGCCGATCTCGTGTCCGGCCCGCCGATCGCCCGGGCCCTGCCCGCCGCCGCCGCGCCGCCGGTACGCCGGTTGCATCGGCTCCGCGCGTCGCGCGACCTGAGGTGACGCGGGAGTGCTCCGGCGGGATGACCCCGGTGCGCCTACCTGCGCGCGGGCCCGCGCCCGGAGGTCTGATGTCGTTGTCGGACAGTGGGTTAACAGGGATCTCGGCGGCTCCGGCAGCGTCCGCCGAAGCGGGCGCCGCAGCGGCCGCGCCCGCCGCGCCCGCCGCCGCCACCGCCCGGGAACTGGACAGCGGGGGTCGGCGCGAACCGGAAACGATCGGCAGGCGCATCGATGCCTTCCTGGCCGGTCGCGCGCCCGAGGTGGTCTTCTTCCTCGGCCACGGCGACGGGGCCCATGCCGAGGCGATCCGACATCGCTGCGGGGCAACGGTCCTGGTCTGGGAACCGCGCCCCGCCGCACCGGCGTCGTCGGCGCCGCCGCGGGTGCAGGTGTTCGCGAGCCTGGGCGAGTTGGTCGAAGCGGCGGCCGCGATCACCGATCTCGCCTCGCGACAGGTGGCCGTCGGCGCGATTCCCGAACTGCGGGATGAGATGCCCGAGGCGTTCGCGCGCTTCGTCGATGCGGTCAAGCGTCTGCTGGCCTCCGCGCGCATCCGGCGGGTCACGGTGTCGCACTCGGCCGGCGTCTGGTCGCACCACCTGGCGACGAACCTGCCACGGCTGGCGACGCAGCTCCCGTTCGACCTCCTGGAGGGCGTCGCCGCCGGCTGGCCGGGCGTCGTCGTCGGCGCCGGGCCCTCGCTCGATCGCGGCCTGGACGCGCTGCGTCGGCTCCAGGGGCGGGCCTTGCTCTGCGCGGCAAGCACCGCCCTGCCGCCGCTGGCGCGCGCCGGCATCGTGCCGGATCTGGTCGTCGTCATCGAGGCGAACGACAACGCGGCCCATTTCGCGGACGTCCCGCACCTGGACCGCGTGCTGCTGCTGGCCGATCCCCAAGGGCATCCGGCGCACTTCGCGGTCCCGCCCGCGCGCAACCTGGCCCTGGCCGTGCGCGACACCGCGGCCGGCGACTGGCTCCAGCGTGCCTGGGGCTGTCGGCCGTTGCCGAGCGGCGGCAGCGTCGCCTGCCTGGCGCTGTCGGCGCTGCACCGCCTGGGCTGCGATCCGCTGGTCCTGACCGGCATGGACCTGGCGTTGACGGACGGGCGCACGCACGCTGACGGCAGCACGCAGGGCCGGCGGCGCGGGCAGTATGACGCGGAAACCGGCCGCTTCGTCTTCACGTCGCAGGACAGGCCGGCCGGCGGCTCGTGGCAGGGCGAACTGGCCCCGGCCTGGGGCGGGGCGTCGCCGGTGCCGACGCGGCCGGCGTTCAACGCCTACCGCCTGTGGTTCGAGGCGGCGGCCGACACCTGGGCCGGCGACCGGGCGCTGATCAATGCCACCGGCGGCGGCGCGCGCATCCACGGCTGGGAGGAGATCGAACCGGACGCTCTGGCGGCGGCGCTTGCGGCGAAGCCGCCGGGCGCGGATGCCGTCGCTCCGCGCCGGCGCCTGGACGCGGCGATCGCGGCCGCGATCGCTCCCGACGCCGCCGCGCTGTGGCGCGAGGTCGCGCGCGAACTGGCGGCGTTGTCGGCGGCGGCGGCTGCCGCGCGGACGGCGGCGGGCCTGGCCGCGCGCGCCCTGGCCGAACTGGAAGCGGGGCAGACGGCGCGTCTGACGCGCACGCTGCCCCTCCTGTCCGCGGCCGAGGTCGCCCTGGGTGACCGGACCCGCGCCACCCGCCTGCTCAACGCGCTGGTCGGCGACAAGGCCGCGGCGGCCGCGCGCGGTGACGCGCGACCGCCGAGCGCCGATCGCCTGGCAACCACGGCCTGGTCGCTGCGCCAGAGCCGGCGCATCAGCGAGGCCGTCAGCGAGGGAGCCGGGGAGCTGGAAGCGCTCTTCGGCGCGTTCAGCCCTTCTTCTGCGCCGCCGCCGCCTCGAACTTCGCCAGCTGCTCCTTGTAGTAGTCGCGCTCCGGATCCAGCTCGATCGCCTGCTTGATGCGGGCGATCGCCTGCTCGCAGTTGCCGCGCTTCAGGCAGATCTCGGCCGCGGTGTCGAGGTAGCCTGCGCGGTCGCCGGCGTCCTCAGCCAGCTCCGCCGCCTGCATCGCCAGCGCCTCGGCCTCCTCGAGGTTCACGCCGTTCTCCAGGCACCACCAGGCGAACTGGTTGAGGCGGCGCGGCTCCTGCTGCCAGTTCTCCGGCAGCATCGCCTTGCGCAGCCCGATCGCCTTTTCGACATCCTTCTCCACCAGCAGCGCATGGTCGACCTTCAGGCCGCGCACCGTGCGCGCCGCCGGCGAATCCTCCGGCAACGCGGCCGCCGCCGCCAGCCCGGCCTCCAGGTAGGGAATGCCGTCGGCGGGCCGCTCCTGGCGGCGCGCCAGCTGCAGCATCATCGCCGACAGTTCCACGCGGTCGACGTCCGTGGTGCCGGCCGCCGCCAGCACGCGGTCACCCTCCAGCTTCATCTCCTCGAAGGTGAAGCCGCCGTCGTCGGCGCCGTAGAACATGTAGGTGAAGATGTTGCGCGTGCAGTCGTCGGCGCGGGCGGGGTCCAGGTCGCGGGCCTGGCGGAAGTGCTTCACGGCGCCCGCCCAGTCGTAGCCGGTGGCCACGTCGTTGGCCAGCGACACGGCCAGGTCGGCCGTGGGCGCCGCGGCGAAGGCCTCCCGCTTCTGCGCCAGCGTGCGCGTGTCGCGCCGCGCGGCGGCCGCCGAGCGCGCGAAAGCCTCGGGGCCGTCGTAGCCGATCCAGCGCTCGATGGGTTCGCCGTCCGCGTTGACGGCGTAGTAGGTGGGATAGCCGCGGACACCGTACTTCTGCGCGACCGCGGGGCCGTCGCCCTTCTCGCAGTCCACCTTCAGGAAGACGACCTCGGCCAGCGCGGCCTTGATGACGTCGCTGCTGCTCGCCTCACGGGCGAACACCTTGCAGCTGGGTCACCAGTCGGTGTAGAAGTCGATGATCAGGACCTTGTCCTGCTGGCGGGCCAGGGTCAGCGCCTCGTCGAGGGTGGCGGGGCCGCCGTCGGCGGCCACGGCCGCGCCGGCGAGCAGGCCCAGGGCCAGCGCCGCGAGGGCGGGCGCCGGCACGTTCTTGCGCATCTTGTGGCTCCTGTCGGTTGATCGGGCCTGGAATCGGCGGGACCCCGGGAAAGCCCCTCGGGCACAATAGGGCTTCTACGGCGCGCGGACCAGCGGGTTTCCGGGAGAGGGCGTCAGGGGCGGCCGCCGGCCGGCGCCCCCTGCTTGGGCGACCGGTTGGCCCGCCACAGCCCCCAGTGCTTCTCGACCTCGTCGGGGTGCTCGCCGCCCTTCCAGTTCTCGTCGAAGGCCTCGAAGAAGAACGTGGTCATGCCCGCGCTGTCGGCCCACGCGCGCAGGTCGGCGTGGAAGCGCGCCTGCTCCGGCTCGCCGAGGACGCCCTTCATCAGGGTGGCCTGTTCGCCCTCGGTGTGGCGGCGCGTGGCCCAGCCCGTCTCGCCGACGAACACCGGCACGCCCGCGTGGCGGGTCCGCGCGTCGGCCAGCTGCGCCTGCAGCCAGGGCAGGGCCTCGTCCAATCGCTTGCCGTTCCACAGCGGGTGGGCGTGCAGCAGGATGAAATCGATCTCGGCCGCGACGGCCGCGCTCTCGGGCTTGTTCCAGAAGTTGTAGTCGTCGGCGGTCGTCACCGGCACGGCCACGCGGGCGCGCACTTCCTTCAGAGCGTCAAGCAGGATGGCCGGGTCGCAGCGGTGGGCCGACCACGAGACCTGCGTCTCGTTGCCGACGCAGACGGCGGCCACCAGGTCGGGGTACGCGGCGGCCAGCGCGACGGCGGCCTCGATCTCGGCGCGGTTGCCGACGCTGTCATGGGGCGCGATCCACGCGCCCAGCACCACCAGCGGCCGGCCGCCCTCCTCGCGCAGCACGTCCAGCAAGGTCCGCGCGAACCCGCCGGCGCCGTAGATGCGCAGCAGCGGCCAGTGGTCGCGCAGCAAGCGGACGTCCTCGCGCAGCTGGGCGGCGTCCGGATCCACGGTGCCCGGGCGCTGGCCGTCGCGGTGGGGGCCGTAGCAGATCGCGTTGGGCGTGGGCAGGCCGGCGGGCGGGAAGGGGCGCCGTTCGCCGGGCGTGACGGCGGCCAAGGTCGATGAGGCCAAGGTCGATGAGGCCAACGCCAGCGCGGCGCCGAACGCGAGCGCCGCCAGCGATCCTGCGGCCCGCCCGCGCCTCACGCCTGCACCGGGCCGGCGCGGCCGCGCCTCTGTTCCAGTTCGCGACGCACCTCGTAGGCCCGCGCCTCGGTGATCGGGAACGTCGCCACGGCCCAGATGGCCAGCGCCGAGCAGAGCAGGGGCACGCCGGCGTCGAACAGGCGCAGCAGCAGGATCGTGCCCGGCGCCTGAGCGCCGCCCAGCGCCACGTCGAAGCCGGAGGCGTTCAGCATGTAGCCGCCGCCGGCCAGCGCGGCGGACATGCCCAGCTTGACCATGAACCAGAAGATGGAGCCGAACATGCCCTCGCGCCGCTGGTGCGTCTTGAGTTCGTCGGCGTCGACGACGTCGGCGATCATCGACGGCACCAGCGTGAACAGGCCGCCCAGGCTGAACGCCAGCAGCGGCGCCGGCAGCACCACCAGCCACGGCACCTGCGGGTTGTAGCAGACCCACTTGAGCGCGTAGCCGACCATCGCCACGCTGGTCGAGACGAAGAACGCGTGCCGCTTGCCGATGCGCGTGCCCAGCCAGGCCACGAACGCCACGACGGCGAAGTTGGCGAAGCCGCCGACCGTGCCCGCGAGCCCCGCCCAGCGCGCGCCCAGCTCCTGGTCGCCGCCGCAGACGTAGTAGATGATCACGTAGCTCTGGAAGGAGGCGATCAGCATGAAGCCGTTGAAGAGCAGGAACGTGGCGGCGCTCAGCTTGAGGAAGGGGCCGGAGGACATGGTGATGCGGAAGCCGCGCAGGAACTCGACGACGTTGCGCCGGAAGGCGCCGCCCTTCGCGGCCGTCTCGCGGTGTTCCGCCGACTCGGCCGCGGCGACCGCCGCCATCCGCTCGCGCAGGAAGATCGCCGGCAGGATGCCCAGCCCGGCCACGACCACGGCCAGGATGATCGCCAGTCCGGAGGCGCCGGCGACCTGGTCGGGGAAGAACCCCTTGTAGGTCATGATCCACAGGAACCAGGGCGAGACCATGAAGGCCGTCTGGCCGATGAAGTTCTGCGTGCCCATCAGGCGCGTGCGCTCGTGGTAGTCCGGCGTCAGCTCGTAGCCCAATGCCACCCACGGCGTGGCGAACATCGTGTAGCCGATGTAGAAGAGGATCGAGCCGACCATGAAGTACCAGAAGTGGAACATCTCGCTCTGCTCGCGCGGCAGCTGCCAGAGCAGGGCGAACAGGACGGCGGTCAAGAGCGCGCCCAGGAAGATCCACGGGCGCCGGCGCCCCCAGCGCGAGCGCGTGCCGTCGCTGATGAAGCCCATGATGGGATCGGTGAGCGCGTCGGTGAAGCGCGGGATCGCGCCCAGCATGCCGACCAGGGCCGGGTTCATCCCGAAGCCCAGGTTCAGCACGATCATCATGCCGCCGCTGGCGGCGCCCAGGAGGTTGTTGACGAAGGCCCCGGTGCCGTAGGCCAGGCGCTGGCCGAAGCCGATGCGGTCTTCCGGCGCGGTGCGGACGTGCTGGGCGGCGTGCATGGGGACCTCTTCGGGTTCGCGAGCGGCTCTCCCGGCGCGGCGGTCCGGCCCCGGGTGCCCTGCCGGAGACTTTGTACGACCGCCGAACAAAGTACCCTGACAGCATACAGGGGTCAAGCGGATTCTCCAACGCGTGCTTTGCCGAGCGGGCCGGGAGGCGGCGATGCCGATCAGGCGGGAGCATCTGCGGACGCGGTTGCTGCCTTCGGTGCGCCCGCGCCTGGCGCTGGGCGTCGCCCGCCACCACCTGTTCACCACGGGCGCGCAGCGCGCGCCTGGACCTGGTGGAGGCCGCGCTCGAGCGCGTGCCGACGCGCTCGCGGTTCGCCGCCGCGGTGACGGAAGCGTTCGGCATCGTGGCCGCCTCGCGCGACTGGCAATCCGCGAGCGTTGCCGTCTGCGCGCGCTTCGGCCGGCACGGGCACCGCACGTCTTCAGTTGTGCCGTCGAGAATGTGTCCGGCCTGCCAGTTGCCCGGGTCGGGCATGAGCACAACCCATGACACCTTCACCCCGCCCCACTGCCCCAACCCCAAGTGCAGCTTCCACAGCCACTTCGACCCCGACTGGCGCTTCAAACGCAT
>VGXH01000012.1 GCA_016873405.1 bacterium | reverse complement strand
CCCGGGCGCCGGCGCGGGCTTCGCCGCGGCGCTCTCGGCCTCCAGCCTTCCGGCCGGCTACCTCGAGTTCATCGTCATCAACCACAACACGATGGGCTGGGGCGCGGCCTTCGATGTGGGCGTCTCGAACTCCAACGGCACCGGGTCCGGCTACGAGATCGTGCAGGTGAACAACCGGGAGCTGGGCTTCGGGATTCCCTCCACCGTCGGCTACGCCGCGGACCAGATGCTGCACCTCTTCGAGTTCCCGGTGACCGCGGAGAACGTCGGCCCCGTGAGCCTGACCGTCGACGTCGATCCCGCGGCCGGGCCGCTGGAGATCGCGTGGCTGCCACGCTCTTTCCAGACGGGCGGCATCGCCGGCGCCGCGGCGTGGGCGGCGACCGACCCGACCGGACGCGCGCGCCTGGACGTGAACATCGCCGAGGCCGGTTACTACGCGCTGGTGGTCTACCGGCACCCGGACTGGAGCGACGGCAACCCGCCGCTCGAAGTCACGGTCAAGGTCGCCCGCACGCCGCCGGATTTCCTGCCGCCGCTGCTGCCGGGCTGGCACGCGCCGATCGTGCCGCGCCCGGCCTTCGACGGCAGGCCGGACTGGGTGCCGGCGCCGACCACGCTGCCGGGCAACGTGTCGTCAACGGTCCTGAATCTGGCCGTGCGGAACAACAGCCCCGTGCTGGTGGAGGCTGCGCTGTACGGCGCGGTTCATCTCGACGGCGTCTGGTGGCGGGTGCGCCCCTGGTGGGGATTCGCGGCGGCTTCGACGGAGACCGAGCACTTCCTCGGACCCTTGAGCGTCCGCGGCGGACGCCACACCCTGAGCTGGAAGCTGGATCCCGACAACCTGATCGAGGAGATCTCCGAAACGAACAACGACTGGACCGAGCAGTGGGTGTGGACGCCGCTCGCGCTGTCGCCCGCCGACGCCCCGATCGTCCGCGACCTGCCGCCCGCCATGTGGGGCGGCTGGACGGAACTGAGCACGGGCGAGCCGTTCTACCCGAACTGCGACGGCCTGCGGCTGCCGAACACCGGGTCGTACTGGCGGGCCGTGGCCGTCATGCCGGGCGCCGGCCGGGACGTGGCCCTGCAACTGCACGAGGCGAGCAGCGGCGCCAAGCACGGCTTCGAGATCAGCCTGGCGTTGTCGTGGTGGGGCGGCGACGCCTCCGAGTACGTGCTGGTCAACCTCAACCGGGCCCCGAACCTCGACTACGACGTGGGCGTGCTCGGGAGCGGCGAGGCAGGCCAGTACACGGCCCACATGGCGCAGACCAGCGGCTACCTCGCCTTCCCCGACGGCAGCTACGGCCCGTACGGCCTGCCGCCCGACCGCATCCTCGACCTGCACGAGGTGTACCTGCCCGGGGGGCCGACCGGCATCCACCTGATGAACGCAGCCGGCGATGTGGACTGGGGCCTGTCCCTGCACCCGGCGCAGGGCGCGTTCCAGGGCAAGGCCGACGCGCTGGGCGCCGCCTGGCTTGCCGGCGCCGGCGCGAACGAACTGCTGGTCGTCGACGTCCCGGAGCCCGGTTTCTACTGCATCGCCGTCTGGAAGACCGACGCGAACCAGCTGGCGAAGGACGGCGCCTACAGCCTCTTGATCCGGCCGATGTGGGCCAGCGATGCAGAGGACGACGTGCCGGCGCTCGCGACGCGCCTGGTCGACATCGCGCCCAACCCGTTCAACCCGCAGACCCGGATCACCTACGAACTGGCCCAGCCCGGCCGCGTCCAGCTGGAGGTCTACGACCTGCAGGGCCGTCGCGTGCGGACCCTGGTCGATCTCGAGCAGGGCGCCGGCCGGCACGACGAGGTGTGGAACGGCCTCGACGACGCCGGCGGGCGGGCGGCCAGCGGGCTCTACATGGCCCGGCTGACGGCCGCCGGCGTGACGCGGATGATGAAGATGACTCTTGTGAAGTAGATCGCGGTCCCCCGCCGCGATCACCCAGGGGACGGCCGCCGGGCAGGAGGACTGCCGGCGGCCGTCCCGCTCCTGCGGGCGCGCGGCCACGGCCGGCGCCGGGCGCCTCCGGGGCCGCGGCGCCGAGGTCAGCGCAGGCTGAAACGGTACGGCACCGCCACCCAGGCCTTGACCGGCATTTCCCGCTGGCGGCCGGGCTTGAAGCGGCACTCCCGGGCCGCGGCCACGGCGGCGCGATCGAGCTGCGGATGAACTCCCTTGACGACCACCGCCTCCAGGACGCGGCCGTCCGCGCCGACCAGCACGCGGACGACGACGGTGCCCTCCAGACGCGCCAGCCGCGCGATCTCCGGGTACACCGGCTTGGCCTGGTGCAGCAGCACCGGGTTCGCCGAGCTGGCCACGAACCGATCGTCGGCCGCGGGGGCCGGCGGGGGCGGGAGGGGATTGCCGACCTGTTCGAAGGGCGGGATCTCGTAGTCGTCTTCGGCCGGGCCGTCGGCGACCGGCTCGATCACCCGCGGCAGCGGCAGCGGGGCGGGCACCGGCGGCGGCTCCTCCAGGTCCGGCGCCAGTTCGAACTCCACCAGGGTGATTTCCGTGCTGCGCAACGCGTACGGCTGCGGCCGGTACTCCGGCGCGATGAAGGCCAGCAGGACCAGCAGCGCGACGGTCGCCACGGCCGCTCCGCGCAGGGCCCGCGGGTATTCCAGCTTGAAGCGCGCGTTCGCCGAGAGGTCGGCCAGGCGATAGTCGGGGCAGGGGTTCATGGTCACCTCGGGGCTCCCCGCGGGCTTGCGGCGGGAAGCCCGCCCTCGGCGCGGGCGGTGGCGCGTGGGGTGACGGCCGGCTGCGATCCGGCTGCCTGAGTGTCGGGAGGCGGGACGCCGCTGTCAAACGGGGGCGCCGCCGCCGGGGCCGGGTCACCCGATGCGGCCGATGACCGCGAACTCGTCGCGGTTGTGGTGCAGGACGGCGATCGCCGCCCCCGGCGCGTACCGGGACAGCGGCGAGGCGGGCGCGCGCAGCTCACGCAGCAGCGCCGGCGGGTCGGTGCGGCCGTACTTGAGGACCAGGACGAAGCGGCGGCACCAGCGACCGGCCAGCCAGGGCTCGACGACGTCCCTCAGCACATGGTGCGGCTCCTCGACCAGGTCGCAGAAGAGCCAGTCGAATCGTCCGCCGTCGCGCGGGCGGAACGCGAAGGCATCCTGCCGCAGGTGCTCGACCAGCGGGTGGTCCAGCGCGCCGCCCTTGAGCGGGCCGTTGTCGACGGCGGTCACGCGCGCGCCGCGCCGCGCGGCGCTCCAGGTCCAGCCGCCCGGCGCGGCGCCCAGGTCGCACACCGTTTCGCCGGCAGCCGGTTGGCGGCCCAGCAGCCCGTAGGCCTCCTCGACCTTGAGATACGAGCGCGACGGCGCCTGCGGGTCGTCGGCCATGCGGCGCTGGCCGCCCAGCCAGGCGCGGTCGGCGACCAGGGCGCGGTCGAAGGACAGGAAGTGCACGAAGAGACCTTCCGCAGGGCCGCGCCCCGGCGGGCGCTGCGGCGCCGCCAGCCGGGCCAGGCGGCCCAGGCGCCGGCGCAGCAGCGCCAGGAAGGTCTCCTGCACCGACGCTGCGCGCCGGGCCAGGCCGGGCTCGGCGCCGGCTGCCGCGAAGACGCAGGGCCAGGGGCCGGTGATCTCGCGGCCGCGGATCCGCTCGCCGAACCGCTCGCCCAGCGCCGCGGCCAGCGCGTTGACCGAGGCGCCGCGAATCTCGACCGCCTCCGGCAGCGCCAGGTCGGCGAAGGCCCAGCCGCCCGGCGGCAGGTCCGCGCCGTCGTCCGCGGTCACCAGCCCCGGCGCGCCGGCGACCGCGGCGGCCAGGCCGGCGTCGCGCGCCTCCCGCTCGAGGTGCGCCTCCAGTCCCGGCCGGCAGCCCAGCGCGCGCACGGCACCGCTACCTGCGACCGGCCGCCTGCTTCGCGCGCCGGTGGTCTTCCGCGTTCTGCACCCACGGCTTGCGGCGGAAGTAGCTGTCGGTCATCTCCTTGACCTGCCCCGAGAGCAGCACCAGCGCGATCAGGTTCGGCACGATCACCATGCCCAGGGCGATGTCGCCCATCTCCCAGACCACGCTCAGCGACACCACCGAGCCGAAGAAGTGCATCAGCACGTAGGCGATGCGGTAGGGCACGATCGCCGCCGTGCCGAACAGGTAGTTCGCGCAGCGGTCGCCGTAGTAGCACCAGGAGATGGCCGTCGAGATCGCGAACAGAACGACGCCGATCAGCACCACGTAGCGGCCCCACTGGCCGGGCAGGCCGTGGCTGAAGGCATTCATCGTCAGCGGCGCGCCGCTCTCGGCCGCCGGGCCGTAGAGGCTGGTGTAGGTCGGGCCGTCGGCCGCCACGGCCCGGCCGTCGGCCGGCCGGACGAGGCCCGTGAACGGCTGCGTCTGCGCGGCGTCCACGTAGAACTCGTCGACGGCGACCTCGTGCCAGGCGTAGCGGGGCTGGCCGGGGGCGACCACGGCGGGGCGTCCGGCCTGCACCGCGAACTCGGCCGGCGGCGGCACCTCGTGCCGGTGCCCGCGCTCGTCGATGGTCACCCACGAACTATCGCCGCCGCGCAGCAGCAACTCGGTCGGCTGGCGCTCCTGCCAGACGCCGGTCATGATCACGACCAGGCCGGTCAGCGTGCAGATGACCAGCGTGTCGATGAACGGCTCGAGCAACGCGACCACACCCTCCGACACCGGCTCGTCGGTCTTGGCCGCCGCGTGAGCGATGGGAGCCGAGCCCTGGCCGGCCTCGTTGGAGAACAGGCCCCGCTTGACGCCCCACATCATGGTCACGAGGATCGCGCCGATGCCGGTGCCGGCCACGCCGGCGCTGGGACTGAACGCCTCGCGCAGGATCAGGCCGAACGACGGCACCAGCTGCCCGATGTTCACGATGATGATCCACAGGGCGCCCAGGCCGTAGATCAGCGCCATCGCCGGCGCCAGGATCGAGGTCACCTTCCCGATGCGCGAGACCCCGCCCAGGATCACGGCGCCGACCAGCGTCGAGGCCACCAGCCCCGTCGCCCAGCCGGGCACGCCGAACGTCGTGCGCATCGAGTCGGCGACGGTGTTCGCCTGGATCGCGTTGCCGGTCAGGAAGGCGGTGAACCCGAGCATCCCCGCGAACAGGATCGCCATCCACCGCCAGCGCGGGCCCAGCCCGCGCTCGATGTAGTACATCGGCCCGCCGGACACCTTGCCGTGCAGCTTGGAGCCGTCGGGATCCACCGAGCGGTACCGCTGCGCCAGCGTCACCTCGGTGTACTTGACCGCCATGCCCAGCAGTGCGGTCACCCACATCCAGAACAGGGCGCCGGGACCGCCCCAGTGGATGGCGATGGCCACGCCGGCGATGTTGCCGATGCCGACGGTGGCCGACAGCGCCGTGGTCAGGGCCTGGAAGTGGGGGACGTCGCCGGGCTCGGCCGGGTCGTCGTACTTCCCGCTCGTGACGGCGAAGCCGTGGCCCAGGCGGCGCACCTGCACGAAGCCCAGGCGCAGCGTCAGGAAGACGCCGGTGCCCAGCAGCAGGATGACGACCACGGGGATCACCTGGTCGCCGACGGGGATGCCGAAACCCCAGATCAGCGAATTGAGGCGGCCGACGACCGATTCGAACACGTGCACGGGCGGCTCCCTTCGGGGCAGGGCGGCGGAGGGGGCCGGCGGCGCCGGCCGGGACGTCCACAGGGGGCATCATGCCCGGGGGCGCGAGCAAGGGCAAGAGCGAGGTTGCCCGGGCGAAGATCGCCGCGCCCGCGCGGCGTCGCGTCGCCGCCGCGACACGCTTGCCCCGTCCCGCGTGCCGCCCTATTCTGGGCGGACCAGCCCCGACTTGCGCGACGGGGCGCGCCTGCGGGCCACCTCGAGCCGGAACGGACGACATGACCGACCATCACCAGCCGGCCGGCGACCCTGCCGAAGGGGCGCCGGCTGACGCGGACCTCGCGAAGGAACTCGAGAATTTCCAGCAGATCGCCAGCAGCGTGCTGCCTCCCCCGGGCGAGATCCCGCGGCTGCCCGGACTCGACATCCACGGTCGCCTGCTGCCGCTCAACGGCGTCGTCGGCGGAGACCACATCGTGTACGTCGACTTCGAACGCCGCTTCGACCTGGACCGGCGGCTGGAGAAGGCGCGCGACCCGCGCGTGCGTGAGGGCCTGGCCAAGTGCCGGACCCGGGTGGGGCTGCTGCTGGCCGACGTGGCCGGGCATCAGATCACCGACGCCACCGTCCACATCGGGCTGCACCACGCGTTCCTGACCGGCGTCGCCTACGAACTGGAGATGCACGGCGAGGTGACCACCGGCCTCTTCGAGAAGTTGAACACGCGCTTCTACCAGACGGCGAACTTCTCGAAGTTCATCTCGACGACCTACGGCGAGATCTCCCGGGACGGCGAATTCACCTTCCTCAACGCGGGCAACCCGCCGCCGGTCGTCTTCTCGCGCGAATTCGGCCGTCTGGCGGACATCAACGCCGAGCGCCTGACCAGCTTCTATCCGATCGGCTTGTTCCCGTCGGAGCAGAACCTCGACCACAGCCGCGTCGAGGCGCCGCTGCACAAGAAGCCCTTCACGACGAACCGCCTGACGCTGCTGAGTCCGGGCGACATCCTGCTGCTCTACTCCGACGGCCTGCTCGATCACGCGCGCGGGCAGGAGGCGTATTTTCCCGACCGCCTGGAGGAGGCGCTGCGCAACGCCCAAGACCTGCCCGCGGCCGGCATCTGCGATGCGCTGGCGGCCGACCTGCGCGCGTTCGCGCCGCCGGCCGACGACATCAGCCTCATCGTGGTCAAACGCGCCTGACGCGCGCGCCGGTCCTTCACAGGCGCAGCAGGCCGCGCAGGGCGCGTCGCGTCCGGCCGCCGCCCGCGCCGTCGCCGCGCCGCTTCAGCTCCGCGAGCAGGCCAGGCAATTCCGCCCGCGCGGCCAGGTAACCGCGGGCGCGGCAGGCCTCGCCCGCCTGGAAATCGGCCCAGTGGAACTGCGTCACGTCCGGCCGAATGACCCAGTCCGCCATCGCGCACACGAAGCGGTTCAGGCGCTGGCGGGCGATGGTGTTGCTGCGCAGCACCATATCCAGCCCCGTGGCGAAGCGCGTGTCCTCGAAGGCGGGGATATCGACGGCGATGACGAAGTCGGCGCCCAGGTCGCGGCAGGCCTCGACCGGCACGCGGAAGGGACCGCCGCCGTCGCAGATGACCATGCCGTCGCGCTCGAGCGGCGGGAACACGGCCGGAATGGCGCTGCTGGCGTAGATGCCGTCCACCAGAGGGCCCGCGCGGAAGACGACGCTGGAGCCCGAGATCAGGTCCAGGGCCACGGCCGCGAAGGGGATGCGCAGGTCCTCGAAGGTGGCCCTGCCGAACAGCTGCTCGAGCGGTCCGCGCAGGCGGTGCTCGTCCTGGATCCAGGGCCGGGTCACGGTCTTGACGGCGATCAGCTTGCGCTGCATGAAGTCGTGGATGCCCGCCAGCCGGTGCTGCGGCTCGCGCGCCTCCAGTTCGTTGCGCGGAACGAAGGGCGCCCAGTAGGAGGCGAACTCCTCGTTGCCGACGTAGCTCTCCAGCCGGTTCCACACGGCGTCGGGCGCCGGGTCCTGGGCGTAGAGCCCCCCGATGATCGAGCCCATGCTGGTGCCCGCGACCAGCGCCGGCCGCACGCCGGCCTCCTCCAGCGCCTCCAGCACGCCGGCGTGGGCCAGGCCGCGGGCGCCGCCGCTGCCGAGGGCCAGGCCGATCCGCGGTTCGTTCGCCATGGGTCTCCGCCGCAGGATGCCGTGCGGCCGGTCCACGATACCAGAGCCCGCCGGCGCGCCAAAGCCCCCTTTGACGCCGGGACGCGCACCCGCTAGCATGCGGACATGAGCCCCCGCACCCCCGACGAAGGCCGCGCCGGCCGCCGGCGCGCCGCCGACAGGCTGCGCGATTCGGCGTTCCGCGTCGAGCGCCTGCTGCGCCAGGCCCTGCTGGATCCGTCGTTGCCGGTCTTCGGCGCCGACGCCGATTTCGCCGACTGGCTGGACCAGGGCGGCGAGGTCGGGCTGCTGGCGGCCCGCAAGGCCACCGTCGCTGCCGACCCGCGCGAGCGCGCCCAGGATCTGGCCTACGATGCCTTCGAGCTGCCGCCCACGCGCGCGCTGGCCGCCGCCCGCCGCGCGCTCAAGCTGGACCCTTCCTGCACCGACGCGCGCGCAGTCCAGGCCTACGTCACGCGCGGGGACAGCCCCGAGCTGATCGCCGAGCTGGAGGAGATCCTGGCCGACGCCGAGCGTGAACTGGGCGCGGACTTCTTCGCCCGCGCGGACGGCGACTTCCGCGCGCTGGTGCCGGCGCGGCCCTACCTGCGCACCGCCCTGCAGCTGTCGGTGCTGCTGTGGAACGCGGGGTACCGGCTGGACGCGGTGTCGTGGTCGGAGTACCTGCTGGACCTGGATCCGCGCGACCACGCCGGGCACGCCCCGCTGCTGGTGGGCAGCTACCTGGCCATGGGCGAGGTGCAGCGCGCCTGGGACGTGCTGCCCCGGTACGATCGCGGCAATTCGGCGCTGATGGCCTGGGCCTGGGTGCTGCTGCACCTGCTGGTCGACGACGAGGACCGCGCGCGGGTCGCGCTGGACCGCGCGCTGGCCCTGAATCCCTGGGCGGCGACCGGCCTGCTGGCCCTGGGCGAGGAGTTCGAACCGCAGACCGACCCGTTCGTGGTCCCGGGCAGCCGCGGCGAGGCCGACCTCTGCGAGCAGGTGCTGGGCGAAGCCTGGGACCACGCTCCCTTCGCGCAGGAGTGGCTGGAAGACGTGCTCTCGCAACTGGGCCTGCTCGAGGGCGGCCCGGACGACGACGGGGGCGGCGCCCCGCCCCCGCTGCGCATCGTCAACTGACCGCTCCGGGCGCCCCGGACGTCGCGCGCCCGAGCGGCCGTCGCGCTCAGGCCGCGCGCCAGGCTGGACCGGCGGCCCCTAGCCGGCGATGCCGGAACTCGCCCCAGATGGCCGCGCCGAGGGCTCCGGCAAAGATGCTGTCGGGGTGCGTGGCCAGCCGCGGCGGCGACCCCGTCGCCGCCTTCAGCGACTCGAACTCGTCGGCCAGGGCCTTGACCAGCCCGACATCGCCGGCCAGGCCGCCGCTGATGAAGATCACCGGGCCGTGCTCGAGCGAACGCAGCAACCGCGCGAAGCGGCCGGACATGCTCTCGTGGATGCCGCGCAGGATATTCGGCGTGGTGACCCCGCGCGAGACCATGTTGATGACGTCGGTCTCGGCCAGGACGGCGCAGATTCCGCTGCACTTCTCCGGGCGGTCCGCCTGCAGCGAGAGCGTCCCGATCTCGGCCTGCGAGACGCCCAGGTAGCGGGCGATGTTCTCCAGGAACTGCCCCGAGCCCGAGGCGCACTGGCTGGTCATCTTGTAGTTGAGGACCTTGCCGCGCGGGTCCATGGCCACCGCGCGCGCGTGCAGGGCGCCGGCGTCCAGGACCGCGGTGGCCGCCGGCTCCAGGAACAGCGCGCCGCGCGCGTGCGTGGTCATGCCGTAGAAGTGGCCGGTGGCGAACGGGATGTCCTCGCCCTCGCCGGTCGTGGCCACGTAGTCGATCGCGGGCACCCGGGCGGCGGCGGTGACCTGGGCCATGGTCTCGTCCACGACGTCGGCGATATCCCGTTTGCGGATGCGCGAGCTGACCTTGGCCAGGACCCGCGGCCCGCCCCCGGCGAACTCCATGACGACGGCCTTGACCGAGCCGGAGCCGACGTCGATGCCGGCCGTCACGGGGGCGATCGCCTGCTGGCTCGTATCCATCAGTTGGCGCTCCTGCGGCCGAAGATGGCGGCGCCGAGGGCGCCGGTGAAGATGCTGTCGGGCGAGATGTTCAGCGTGCGGCCGCCGTAGTTCTCGCCGACCAGCTCGCGCAGGGCGGCGACGGCCGCCGGGTTGTTGGCCACGCCTCCGGTGAAGGTGAACTCGTCGTCGACGCCGCCGGAGCGCGCCAGCAGGCTCATCGCGCGCAACATGATCGCCCGGTGCAGGCCGGCCAGGATGTCCTCCCGGCGCTCGCCCAGGGACAGGCGCTCGCGGAGCTCGGCCCCGGCGAACACCGTGCAGGTCGAGTTGATCTTCACCGCGCGGGTGCTCTGCTGCGCGAGGGGACCCAGTTCGTGCAGGCCCAGGTTCATCTCGTCGGCGATGTAGCCCAGGTAGCGGCCGCAGCCGGCCGCGCAGCGGTCGTTCATCTGGAAGCTCGTGACGATGCCGTCGGCATCGACCTGGATGGCCTTGGTGTCCTGGCCCCCGATGTCCAGCACCGTGCGCGTGCCCGGGAACATCGTCGAGGCGCCCAGGCCGTGGCAGAGGATCTCCGAGCGGATCATCTCCTTGGGGAAGGGCAGCCGCTGGCGGCCGTAGCCGGTGCCGACCTCGCCGGCCACCAGCAACTCGGTCTCGACCGCGTGCTGAACGCCGGTGTGGACGTCGGCCGGGTCGCCGATGCGCAGCAGCGCGGCCCCGATGTGGTCGCCGAACCCCAGGGCCAGCGGCTCGTTCTCGACCTGGATGATGCACTTGTCGTACAGGCCCAGCAGCATGTCGTAGGTGACGCCGTCGGGTTCGGCCAGACCCGTCGCCAGCCGCGACCAGGCCGAACCCGCGGCGTCGCGGAAGAAGTCCGAGCGCCGCGGCGGATCGGCTTCGTCGAAGCGTGCCAGTTCCTCGGCGCGGATGCCGGCGATGATGGCGTCGATCGCCTCCCGGGCGGCACGGCCCAGCGGGGCCGGGACGTCGAACGCGGCCGCGCCCAGAGTCAACTCGTGCAGGCGCTCCAGCTGGGCCAGCGTCTGCTCGAGGCGGAAGGCCCGCAGCAGCCGCTCGAGCACCGCCTCGCCGGCGGCGACGGTCACCTCTCGGCGCAGCAGGTTGAAGCGGGCGTTGATGAAGGCTTCGCTGCGCGAGACCTGCGCCGCGCGGTCGTAGTTGGAGCGGCTGTTGGTGATGCCGCGGCCCAGGATGTCGCCCTGCGCGTCCAGCACGATGGACTTGGTCGTCGTCGAGCCGAGGTCGGTCCCGACGAAACAGGTGATGCTCATGACGCGCGCGCCTCCCGGGCGCCGCCGCCGCGCCGCGCCTCGACCATCTGCAGGTAGCTCTCGAGCCGGTTCTTGATGTTCGCGGCCGAGAAGTAGCGGGGGTCGACAAGGTCGGACTCGATGAACCCGCCGGGCAACCCGGTGCGCTTCTCGACCTCGCGCAGGATCATCAGCTGGCCCGCCGAGAACGAGTTGCACGACTTCACCGAGTTGATCAGGAACCCGTCGGCGTCGTAGTCGCGCAGGTATTGGCAGAGCATGTCGATGCGGCCCGGCAGGTTGTGGTTCGTGTAGCAGCCGGCGCAGTAGTCGCCCAGGGTGCCGAGGGGGTCGTCCGGGTCGTGCCGGAAGCCGAAGTCGTAGGTGCCGCCGACCTTCGAGTAGGTCGAGGCCACGACGACGGCGCCCTCGTCGGCGAACATCTGCCAGAACTCGCGGAAGTGGGTCCAGTTGGGCGGCCCCTCGACCACGAGGCGGTACTTCTGCTCGTTCATGGGCCCGGCCGGGGCCACCGGGCCCAGGCCGGCGTCCAGGCGCGACTGCACCTCGCGGCGCAGGGCCTGGTAGTAGGCGACGCCCTCGGGCGTGCCGCGGAAGGCGCTGAAGATGGGGCCCACGTAGTAGACGGCGCCGAAGTAGGCGTCGATGGGCGAGGGCCGGTTCCGGGCGGACTGCAGCACCCAGACCAGGTCGTCCTCGGCCTGCACGCTCAGGCGCAGGCGCTCGCGCAGCGCCTCCTCGTCGTACCTGCGGCCGGAGATCCGCTCGAGCGCGGGAATGACCTGCTCGCGGAGCTGGCGGACCATGTACTCGCGGTGCTCGGGCTCGATGCGGCCGTCGCCCTGGTAGGGCACATGCAGGAACACGCAGGGGCAGTCGTACTGCTCGCGCAGCAGCTCGAACCACTTCATGAACGTGTAGCAACCCGTGTAGGACAGCAGCAGCAGGTCGGGCTTCGGCAGCTTCGTGCCCGTGGGGCCGATGTTGCCGGCCATCGCCATGCCGATGTCGCACTTGACGTAGGTGCAGACGTCCTCGCTGTGGCCGTGCTTCTCGGCCTCGGTGATGTAGTCGCGGCTCTTGCCGCGCATCCCCGACTGCAGGGCGTTGATCTCCGGCAGGACCGGCAGGCAGCCGAACGAGCGGATGAGCTCGGTCAGGTTGCCCGGCACGAACGTGTAGACCACGGGCTCGCCCGTCTCAGGCGCGCGCGCGAGGCGTTCGTAGTGCTCGGCGATCATCTCCTTCTGGATGACCATCGACTGGTCCTTCAGGGCCTCGGCGCGGGCGTCGGACATCACGCATCCCCCCAGAGCTTGATGGAATCGGCGAAGGTGCCGGCCTGCTCGCGGAACTGCTGGAACTGGCCGGAATTCTCGGCGAACTTGAAGGCGATGCAGGGGATGCCGGCCTTCTCGGCGCCTTCGCGCAGCATGGGCCGGTCCAGCAGCGCCGGGTCGCAGAAGCTGGCCGCGGCGAAGATCACGCCGTCGGCGCGGGCGGCCGCGACGCGGTTCTTCATCAGGTTGCGCTTGCCTTCGGGGTCGGGCTCGTAGAGCACCGACGTCTTGACGGCGCCGCGCACCAGCGCGTCGGCCAGGGCGGCGGCGGGGTCGCCGTCCAGCGCGACGTCGCCGGTCAGGAAGCGGTTGCCGGCCAGGAAGTCGTCGTCGACGATATAGCAGCCGGCGCGCTCGATGGTCTTGATCAGACCGAGCGGCGGCTGCTCGCAGAACGACCCGGTGATGATGACGCGCGTGCGGTCGCGCACCCGCTCATCGCCCGCCTCGGCCGCGGCCAGGTACTCGCGGGTCCGCGCCACGAACAACTCGGGCGCGACCACCTCGCCGGCGCGCATCAACAGGTACAGTTCCTCGGTGGGCACCAGCCACGGCGCCTGCCGCCGCAGCGCATAGAGCTGGCGAATCGTCGCGCGCACCTCGTTGTAGACGCCGATCGAGGCGCGCAGGCGCGCGTCGGTCACGTCCACGCCCGCGACGCGGCCCAGTTCGCGGCGGATGACTTCCAGCTCGCGCCGCCAGAATTCCGCGCCCAGGACCGGGTCGGCCACCTGCGGCAGATCCAGGTAGCGCACGTACATGTCCGAGAACAG
>VGXH01000011.1 GCA_016873405.1 bacterium | reverse complement strand
TCGCCTGCTCGATCGGGTAGCTCACCCGCTGTTCGACGTCGACCGCGGCCAGGCCGGGCGACTGCGAGAGGATCATCACCTGCGTGCCGGTGACGTCCGGGAAGGCGTCGATGGGCAACCGCAGCCAGGCCGCGACACCCAGTGCGGCGACCACCGCGGTGGCCGCCAGCACCAGCACGCGGTTGCGCAGGAACCAGGTCAGGCTTCGCATCGTGGCTCCCCTAATCCGCGCAGCCGGCGCCCATCTTGGAGCGCAGGACGTCCGACTTCAGGAGGAAGGCGCCTTCGGCGACGATGGTCTCATCGCCCCCGAGCCCGCCGGTGATCTCGACGCGATGGCCCCACGCGCGCCCGGTGGTGACCGGTCGCCGCACGTAGTAGTCGCCCTCATGGTGGGTGAAGACGAAGCTGCGGCCCTCGTCCTCGAGCACCGCGTCGCGCGGCAGCACCAGCGCGTGCTCGTCGCCCGGCAGCAGCACGTTCACGGTGGCGAACATGCCGGCCAGCAGACGGCCGTCGGGGTTGGGGACGGTCACGCGCAGCTTGACGGTGCGCGAGCCCTCATCGAGGGCGGGGCTGACGAAGTCGACGGTGCCGGCAAACGCCACGCCGGGCCAGGCGCGCACGGCGACCTCGGCCGGCAGTTCGCTCTGGCCGGCGGCGCGCAGGCGGGCCAGGTCGCGCTCGTAGACGTCGGCCCAGGCCCAGACGACGTCGACGTCGCCGACGGTGGCCATGATTTCCTCGACGTGCGCGGGCTCGCCGGCCACCGCATGCAGGAACAGCAGCACGCCGTCGCGCGGCGCGCGCAACCGCAGCAGCCCCGTCTCGGCGCCCACGCGGGGGCGCGCCGCCTGCGCGCCGGCCGCGTCGACGCGAGCGCGCGCGGCCTCCAGCTCCTGCGTCGCGGCCAGCAGGTCCTTCTGCGAGGCGATGCCCTGGTCGCGCAGCGCGCTCGTCCTTGCCTGCGCCTGCGTGGCGACCTCGAGCTGTGCGCGCGCCTCGCGCAGCGCGGCCGACGCTTCGGCCGCCTCGCCGCTCTCGATCTCCACCAGCACGTCGCCGCGCCGCACGCGGTCGCCCACCGCCGCGCGCGCCCGCCGCACCACGCCGCCGGCCGGCGGCGCCAGGTGGGCCACGCGGCGGTCGTCGAACTTCACCTCTCCGGTGAGCGCCAGCGGCACGCGCACCGGCTCGCGCGCGGGTCGCGTCGTGTGCAGCAGGCCGCCGGTGAAGAGGTCCTGCGGGGCCTTCGCCACGCCCACCTCGTAGCGGCACTCGTCGCAGGCGTGGGTCTTGACGTTGTGCTCGCAGTCGGCGGCGAAGAGGGCTGCGACGGGTTGGTCGAGGTCGGAGGCTTCGCCTTCGGCGTGGGCGTGGCCGGCGTGCGCCGTGTCTGCCGCGTCGGACGGGCAGCAGACGCCGGCCGCTGTTGTGGCCGGTGCGCTCTCGGTCGCAGGCGCGGACTCCGCCCCGTGGTCGTGGCCGCCCTTGCCGCAGCCCGCCAACAGCAATGCCGCCGCCAGCGCCAGCGGGATCATGATCGTCCTCATCACCGGTCCCCTTCGTGCAGCGGCGGCAGCGCCGCCAGGTACGCGACATCCAGCGCCGCCAGTGCGGCCGACAGTCGCAGTGCGTCCAGTTCGCGACGCGCATCCAGCTGCTCGCGCTGCGCCAGCAGCGCCTCGTCGAGCGGAAGCTCGCCCAGGCCGTAGGCGGTCTCGGCCAGGCGCACGCTGGCGTCCAGGGCTTGCGTGACGGCGGCCGCGTCGGCGGCGAGCGCGGCCTGCAGTTCGTGGTGGCGCTCCCAGGCGGCGGTGACCTGCGCCAGGTGCGCGGCGCGCGCGGCGGCCAGTTCGGTCTCGGCCAGGCGCTGCAGCGCCGAGGCCTGCCGACGCTCGCCCTGCCCGCGCGCGAAGACCGGCAGCGTGAGCGCGACGCCCCACTGCGTCAGGTCGGATTCCTCCTCGCGCCCGCCGCCCGCGAACAGGCCGGCCTGCGGCCAGGCCAGCGCGCCCGCCTCGCCGCGGCGGGCGGCGGCGGCCTGCACCGCGGCCTCCAGGGCGGCCAGCGCCGGATGGGCGAGCGTGGCCGCGCGCACCTCGTCCAGCGCAGGCGGCGCGGGCCATTCCAGGTCTCCGGCCACGCGCGGCAATTCGGCGCCGTCCCACTGCAACCACTCGGCCAGCCGCGCGCACGCGTCCAGTTCGTCGGCGCGCGCCGCCGCCTGGGCCGCGCGAGCCCGCGCCAGCGCGACGGTGGCCACGGCCTCGTCCAGGGCGCCGGTCTCGCCCATCTGGTGCCGGGCGGCGGCGATCTGGCGCAGACGTTCCTGCACGCGCGCGCCTTCGTCGGCCAGCGCGCGCTGCCGCGCCGCATGTGCGGCGGTCAGCCAGGCGCGCGCGACCTCTGCGGCGGCCAGCGCGCCGGCGTCGAGCGCCTGCGCCTCGGCCGCTCGCAGGTCGGCGCGCGCGGCGCCGATGCGCGGCCCGCGGCCGATCACGTCCAGCTGCTGGTCCACGCGCCAGCCGCGGTCGCGAAACGTGCCGTCGGTCGCGGCGCGCCGGGTGAACTCCAGTTCGAGCTCGGGATTGTGAGCCCAGGCGCGGGCAGCGCCGAGCGCGCCGGCCGCGGCCTCGCGCTGCGCGCGGGCGGCCACGACCAGCGGCGCGCGCTCGCGCGCCAGGCGCAGCGCGTCGTCCAGCGCGAGCGCGGGTTCTTCGTCGGCGGCAGGCCAGGCCGCCGCCAGCAGGCTCGTCGCGAGCAGGCCGGCGGCGAGCAGGCCCCTCATCGGCAGGGTCGTCATCGGGTTGATCCTCCGCGGCACGACGGTTCGCGCGCCGGCCCACCGCGGACCGGCGTCACGTCACGGGCGTGGGCGGGGGCTCAGCAGCGGAGGATGGTCGTTCTTGCTGTCGTGGGCGGCGGGACGGGCAGGGAACTGTCGGCCGCGGGTGCGCCGGCGGCGGCCAGGTCCGGCAGGCCGGCCGGCGTCGGCAGCAGCGCGGGCGCGGGGGCCGGCGGTGTCAGCGTGGGCAGCAACGGGTTGGTGTCGGTGTTGGCGCGCACCGCGCAGCAGGTGCAATCGGGCGCGGGCGCCAAGGGGCCGCTCTCGCACGGCTCGTCGCAGCACAGCGGGTCGCAATGGGCGGGCGCGGCATCCAGGGCGTTGGCCCCGATCATCAGGCAGCCCAGCAGGGCCAGGAGGATGCGAATGCGTGTGGGCATGGTCCCGCAATGATAAGGTGTCGTCGGTTGGCTGGCAAACGGCCAGCGGGCTGGAGGGAGATCGGCGGGCGGGGGGGTGGCTTGAGGGCGGGAGTTGCGCCGGCGCAACAGCAGGCGAGGGCGCCGGCGCCATTCCCGTCACTTTCGCAGTGGACGAGCTAAAGAAACGATGCTTTAATAACGATAACAGTAAAGAAAGAAGTCGTTCTTAATTAGGAGACCCCATGACGACCCGCCCCCGCGCCACGGGCCGCTACGAGTCGACGACCGTCGCCGGCGAGTCCGTGCGCGCCGTCGTCCCGGCCGCGCTGCCGCCGGCGAGGCCCCCACTGGACCTGGACGGCGGACTGGCCCCGCCGCTGCAGCGGGCGACGACGGCCCTGGCGGCATTGGAGGCGGCCGCCCGCATGGTGCCGTCGGTCGAGTGGTTCGTGTACGCGTTCGTCCGCCGCGAGGCGGTGGTCAGCTCGCAGATCGAGGGCACGCAGGCTTCGCTGGTGGACCTGCTGGCGGTCGAGGCCCAGGCGCCCACGACCGCATCCCTTGACCAAGTCGAGGAGATCTGCAACCACCTCGAGGCGCTGGCGTGGGCGCGCGCCCAGCTGGCGCGCCGTGGCGGCCTGCCGCTCTCGGTGCGCCTGCTCAATGGCGCGCACCGGCGGTTGCTGGCCGGGACGCGCGGGCAGCACAGCCATCCGGGCTCGCTGCGGCGATCGCAGAACTGGATCGGTGGCACCCGCCCCGGCAACGCCCGCTTCGTGCCGCCGCCACCACACCTGGTGCCGGAACTGCTGGGCGACCTTGAACGCTACCTGCACGAGGACGACGGCCTGCCGCCGCTGGTCCGCGCGGGCCTGGTCCACGCGCAGTTCGAGACCATCCATCCGTACCTCGACGGCAACGGGCGCGTGGGCCGCCTGCTCATCGCGCTGTGCCTGCAGGAGTGGGGCCTGCTGGGCCAGCCACTGCTCTACCTGAGCCTCTTCTTCAAGAGGCACCGGCGCGAGTACTACGAGCGCCTGGGCGCCATCCGCACGGACGGCGATTGGGAGGGCTGGCTCTCCTACTTCCTGGAAGGCGTGGCGGAAATCGCCGACGAGGCGGCCGCCCTGGTCGGCGCGCTCTTCGAGCTGCAGACCCGCGATCGTGCGCGCTGCCTGGCGACGCCGGGCGCCACGGTGCCGGGCGCGCGTCTGTTCGAGGCGCTGGCGCAGCATCCATTCGTGACGGTGAAGCTGGCGACCGGGCTGGTCGGCGTCACGCGGCCCACGGCCGCCAAGGCGATCCACTCGCTGGTGAACGCCGGCATTCTCGAAGAAACGACCGGGCGCGAGCGGGACCGGACCTGGGTGTGGGCGGAGTACCTGAAGATGCTGCGGGAAGGAACGGACCTGATGCAGTGAGGCGGGTTGTTGCGCCGGCGCAACACCCGGCGCGCTCGCCGCTACCCCGCCACCTGGATCTCGTTATACACCGTGTCCCGCAGCACCGGCCGCAGCCCCGCCGCGCGGATGAACGTGCGGATGTCCTCCACGGTCATCCCCTTGCCCGCCGAGCCGCCCGCCGCAAAGGTCACGCGCTCGTCGACCACGGTGCCGTCGAGGTCGTTGGCGCCGAACCTGAGAGCCACCTGCGCGATCTCACGCCCGAGCATCACCCAGTAGGCCTTCAGGTGCGGGATGTTGTCGAGCATGAGGCGGCTGATCGCGACCACCTTCAGCTTGGTCGCCAGGTCGGGGCCGGGCAGGTGCGCGAACTTCGTGTCCTTGGGGTGGAACGCCAGCGGAATGAAGCACTGGAAGCCGCCGCTGAGGTCCTGCTGTTCGCGCAGGCGCACCAGGTGGTCGACCCAGTGGCGCGGCTCCTCGATGTGGCCGAAGAGCATCGTGCAGTTCGATTTCAGGCCGGCCGCGTGCACCAGGCCGGCCACTTCCAGCCAGCGCTCGCTGCTCATCTTCTTCGAGGCGATCTGCTCGCGGATCTCCGGGTGGAAGATCTCCGCGCCGCCGCCCGGGCAGCTGTCCAGGCCGGCCGCGCGCAGGATCTCGATCACCTCGGGCACCGGCTTCTTGGCCAGCTTGGCCAAAAAATCGATCTCCACCATCGTGAACGCCTTCAGGTGCACGGTCGGGAACGAGGTCTTCAGCGCGCGCAGGATGTCGGCGTAGACGTCGAACTTCCAGCGCGGGTGCAGGCCCCCGACGATGTGGAACTCCGACACATCCGGCGTATAGTCCTTGCGCGCCAGCTCGACGCACTGCTCCGGCGAGTACGACCAGGTGCCGGGCGCGTTCGGGTCATCGGCGTAGGCGCACAGCTCGCAGCCGACGTAGCAGACGTTGGTCGGGTTCAGGTGGCGGTTGATGTTGTAGTAGACGGCGTCGCCGTGCAGCCGCTCGCGCACGTGGTGGGCCAACAGGCCCAGGGCGGGCAGGTCGTCGCTGGCGGCCAGGCGCAGGCCGTCGGCCCCCGAGAGGCGCCGGCCGGCCTCGACCTTCAGGGCGATGTCGTGGAGCGGATGGGTCGATGCGAGCACGGATCTCACCGCCGGCAGGCTGGGGTCGTCAGATGGCGCGGCTGGTCCCAAAGCTAGGCTAAATGCCGGTGGCCGCCAGTGTTCGCCCGGATCCGGGGGCCACCCAGCCCTTGCCCGCGCCGGATCGGTCCGGTAGACTGCAAATGCTATTTCAATTGAGCCGCCAGGCCCCCCCCAACGCCGGCGGCTATGCCCCTCGGGAGGTTCCTCGTGTCCAAGCTGTGCTTGATCGCCGCCGTGCTCCTGACCTGCCTGCTGCCGTCCTTGGCCGCCGCCGCGGGGGGTTACGGCGCCGGCGCCATCTCGCTGCAGCTCAACACCTCGGCCCGCGCCGCCGGCATGGGCGACACGGGGGTGGCCACGGTCTGGGGCGGCGACACCAATGTCTGGGCGAATCCGGCCATGCTCGCGCTGCGGCCCGGGCTGCGCTACGGCATGATGCACTCGCAGTTGGCCATCGGCCTGGCCGACGACATCTTCATCGACAAGAAGGAGCTGACCTTCGGCCTGCCCGGCGTGGGCCTTCTGTTCGCCGATGGGCCCATCGGCCACGTGTACCTGGACATGGGGACGCAGCGGATCATCGACGATGAGGGCAATCTGATCGGGACCTACGAGTCGTACATGAAGTCGCAGTCGTGGGGCGTGGCGATCGGCGCCGCCGAGGCGCTGCGGCGCCTGAAAGTGGCCGATATCGGCGGCTGGTTCGACGTGGCCGGCGGCGTCGTGTGGAAGGACTTCGAGGACCTGCTGGCCGAAGACAGCATCATTCAGGACGCGGTTGCCGGCCGCGCGAGGGCCTCGATGCGCGACCTTGGCTGGGTCGCGCGCGTGACGCCGCTGAACACGCTGGCGCGCGCCGCCGACGCCGAGGCGGCAAAGCTCGGCTTCCTGCTCGAGGCCAGCTACGGCCGCGCGAAGCTGAACGGCACCGACGAGTGGATCAGGCACGTCGACGCCGATCAGGAGGATCCAGTGCCGATCATGCACGTGTCCGGCTGGGCGCTGCGCGGCGAGCTGCAGGCCGGGCCGCGCCTGTTTGAAGATGCGCCCGCCTGGCTGCGCGACGGCATCGCGCCGCTGCTGGCTTTCACCTACACGCAGCAGGGCATCGTGCCGGGCTATCGCTGGACGGGCACCGACTATGTCTACGAGCGCGACGACAGCGGCACCCAGGACGAGAATGGCTGGGGCTGGGAGCTTTCGCTGCTGAACGTCCTGCATATGCGGCAAGGCCATGCCGAGGCGCTCTACGGCGCCATCGACGGCGAGACCAGCGGCTGGGGCCTCAGCCTGCAGGCCGGCCGCTGGGGCGGCATCCGCTACGACAAGGCGACCGTGCCGCAGGCGGAGGAGTTGCCGACGGTGGAGCGGGAGGGGTGGCAGTTCTGGGTGGATGTGCTGGCGATCGCCGGCGCGCGGTGAGGTGGGATCAATCATCCGCCTTCGCCGCCATCCGCAACGTCGGATGCAGGCTGACATCGAACACGCGATGCTTCCCGTCGCGCACCAGGCGGATGCGCTCCACGCTCGCGCGCAGCCCCGCCAGCGCCACGGTGATCTCGAAGTTGTTGTAGCGGAAACCGAAGTTGCGCAGCTTCTGCATGGAGGCGACCAGCTTGCGCTCGGACTCGAGCATCTTCTTCTGGCCCAGCAGCTGGTAGCCCTCGCAGGCTTCGAGCAGGCCCATCCAGAACAGCTCGTCGCGACCCTGCGCGCCGGCCAGGCCCTCGGCGGCCAGCTTGCCGGCCACGGCGAAGTTGCGGTTGTTGAAGGCGCTGATGGTGCGGTTCAGGACGTCGCTCATGCCGTTCCCTCCTGCGGCGGAGGGTCGGCCCCCGCGCGCTACTCTTCGAAGTCCTCTGTGTCGAGGAACCGGTTCGCTTCCTCTTCGAACGCGAACTTCGTCTTGTCCTCGATCCGGTCCACGTAGAGCACGCCGTCCAGGTGGTCGCACTCGTGCTGCATCACGATGGCCGGGTAGCCGTCCAGGTCGAAGTCGAGCCGCTGCGCCTGCTCGTTGTAGCCGCGGACGTTGATCTTGTCCGGCCGCTCGACCCAGCCCCGCAGCCCCGGCACCGACAGGCAGCCCTCGTACATGCCCAGCCGGCCGGCGCCCGGACGCACCGTGATCTCCGGGTTGATCAGCACCCGGAACTTCGGCTTGCCCCCGCGCTCGGTCTCGCCGCCGGCGATCAGCAGCCTGACCGGCTGGTGCACCTGCGGTGCGGCCAGCCCGACGCCGTTGTACTCGGCCATCGTCTCGTACATGTCCCGGATCAGCCCCTGCACCTCGGGCCCGGCGATCATCTCCGGGGCGATGGCGGTGCACTTCTGACGCAGGACCGGGTGCCCCATGCGGGCGACCTTGAGAATGGCCATGTCGGCGAGCCTCCTGGAAGGGGTTTGCTGGCCCCACCATAAGCTCGATCCGGCAGCCTGGCAAAACGCCGATGCAAGCCGCGGACCCGCCCGCGCCCCAGCCGTTTGCGGCGATTCCGGCCCCCCGCCGCCGCCGGGCGGGAAACCCCGTCCCGGCCCCCGGCACGAACTGCCGTCTCGAGATCCGGTGCGAAAAGGGGGCCGAATGTCAAACAACGTCATGGACGCGCGCGCCGTCATCGCCGGCGCCGAGTCCTGGCGCGCCGCCGCGTGTGGGCCCTGGCCCTGGCCGGGACGCTGCCGCGCTGGCTGAAGCCGCGAGCCCGGTCCGCGCTTGCCGCGCCGGGTCCCATCGCCGATCATCACCCCCTGAGACCACGCAGACCACCGCCCATTCAAGGGATCCCCGTGTCACCACGCCGCAAGACGACCAGCGATGCCGGCCTGCGCGGCAAGGTCCGGGCCCACGATCCGTTCGAGCTGATCCGCTGGCTGGCCCTGTCGCAGCCGGATCCGCGCAAGGCGCTGGCCGAGCTGGTGCAGAACAGCCTGGACGCCGGCGCGCGGCGCGTGCGCGTGACGCGCGTCCGCATCCGCGGCGTGCCCTGCCTGCGCGTGCTGGACGACGGCGAGGGCGTCATCCCCGAACTGGACCGCGCCGAGGCGCTGCGCTTCATCGCCACCCACATCGGCCACTCGCGCAAGCGCAACCTGTCGCCGCAGGAACGCCTGCAGGCGATGACCCAGGGCCAGTACGGGATCGGCCTGCTCGGCTTCTGGAGCCTGGGCGAGCGACTGGAGATGCGCAGCGCGACGCCCGACGGCCAGGCCCACCACCTGATCCTCCATCGCGACCGGCCGGACTATCTGATCGAGCCGCTGCGCGGGCGCCTGCCGCTGGGCGAGCGCTGGACCGAGATCGTGGTCATCGGCCTGCACAAGGGCGCGATGCCGCTGTTGGCGGCGCGGCGGGCGGCTGACTATCTGGCGGCCGAGCTGCGCGGGCAATTGCTCGCGCGCCAGGTCGAGCTGGTCTTCGAGGACCGCATGGCCCGCGGCCGCGCCCAGAAGGTGGTCGCGGTCAGACCGCACCGCTTCCTCGGCGATCGCCTGGCCGTCCCCGAGTTGGTGCCGGTGCCCGGCCACGCCGACGTGCGGCTGGAGCTGTACGTGCGCGCCGGCGGCGCGGGCGCGCCCGTCGAGGACCAGACCGAGACCCTCGCCGTCTACTCCGCCGGCACCGTGGTCGCGCAGGGCTTTGCGGAGCTGGCGGCGCTGGGGCTGGACCACCATCCCTGGACCGACGCGCGTCTGGTCGGACTGGTGGATTACCCGGAGTTCACGGTGGCGCCCGGCTCGCGCCGGGGCGTGCTGCTGGACGCCAAGGCCGTTGCCTTGGCGGCGGCCCTGCGCGGCGTCGAGCCGCAGCTGGTCACGGCGCTGGCCGAACTGGACCGTCGCCGCGCCGAGGAACTGGACCGCGCGATGGTGCGGGACCTGCAGCGCGCCTTCCGCGACCTGCTGCGCTCGAACCCTCGCTACGAGATGTTGCCGGTGGCGCGCGAGGAGAGCGAACGCACGGGCAGCGCGGCCGCCGAAACCGTCGACCGGCCCGCGCCCGCCGGCTTCCCGGAGGTGCCCGTCGATGCGCTGCCGCCGCCGGACGCCGAAACGCCCGACACGGGCGACGCTTCCGCCGCCGGCCCGCCCATCGAGCCGGGCCAGGCCGACCTGTTCCCGCCGGGCCCGCTGCACCACGTGACGATCGCGCCGTCGCGCCTGCGCCTGCCCTGCGGCGCCCGCCGGGCGGCCACCTGCGAGCCGCGCGACGCCTCCGGTCGTCTCCTGGACCGCGACGTGACGATCACCTGGTCGGTTGCCGGCGCGGCGATCGCGCTGGAACCGCCGGACGCGGATGTCCGCGTCATCACGCTCACGGCCGGCGACGAACCGTGCGCCGGCTGGCTCCGCGTGCACGTCCGCGAAGGCGATGCCGCCGCCGAGTCCGAGATCCCGTTCGAGGTGGTCGAAGTGCTCGGCCCGTCGCGTTCGGGCGAGGGCATCCCGGCTCCGGTGCTCGTCGAGGAACCGGGAGCCGCCTGGCGCTCGCGCTGGAACGACGGCCGGTGGGAAGTCAACGCCGCCCACCGCGACTACCGCGCCGCCGCCGCGCGCCCCGCCGTCAAGCTGCGCTACCTGGCGGCGCTGTTCGCCAAGGAGATCGTCCTGCGGGGGAGCGGCGATCCGCGACTGGCGGCGCCGCTCGAACAGCTGGTCGAGGTCTTCTCGTTCGCCGACCGCCGCCTGGGCCCGCGCGGCGCGCGGCGCAGCGCCCGCGAGCCCGCTGACGAGGAGTAGCCGGGCGCGCGCCGTCAGCGATCGGCCGCTTGCGCCGGCGCCAGCGCCCCTTCATGCGCGAACGCGTGGCACCTCCCGCACAGCGTGACCAGGTTCGCGGCCCGGTTCGAGCCGCCGCGGCTGCGCGGCGTGAGGTGATGCACCTCGAGAAACGCCGTGGCCCCGCACCCCTGCGTGGCGCAACGATGCCGGTCGCGCGCCAGCACCGCGCGCCGCGTGCGCGGCGGGATCGTGGCGCGGTTCGGGCGGTTCGGCTCGCTGATCGTCGCGTCGCAGGCCAGCGCCGCGACTTGCGCCGGCGCCAGCGGGCGCTCGCCGGCGGCGGTGGTGACGGTGGCCGCGGCGCAGGTGGGGCATTGGTGGACGATGATCTGGGCGGGCGGAGTGGCGGCGCGACGGCGGCGCGGGTGCCGGCGCGTGCCGCCGGTCGCGGCCCCGTCGGCGACGGCGTCAGCGGCGGCCACGGTCGCCCCGGTGTCGTCGGCAGCGCTGGCCGCGCCCGTCACCCACCGCTCCAGCGCCGCCAGCACCAATTCCATCCGCCCCGCTTGCGCCGGCGCAAGTCGCAGCTTGCGCGCCTGCTCGACCAGCGCCTCGAAGCGGGCCACCTGAAGGGCATCGGCGCGCAGTGCGATGGTGGCGGGGATGGCGAGCGAGGCCGGCGTCCCGCACGGGCTGCGACCTGTCGCGCAGGCCTCGGTCCCGGGCGCGCCGCGACCAGCCGCGTGGGCGTCGGTCCCGGACGCAGCCAGTCCGAGCGCGAGTTGGGGCATTGCGCCATCGACCGGCGCCGGCACCGCCCCACCGCGCGCGGCCTTGCGCGCCGCGCCCTTGACCCGCGCCACCTCCGCCGTCACGGCCGCCGCCAGTTCGCGCCGGCCGGTCTGCTCGGCGCAGTGGACCCAGTTCGACGCGGTGGCCGGCGTCGCGACCCGCGCCACCTGCTGCGCCTTGGTCCAGCCGAGGCGGCCCTCGCTGACGGCCTCCTGAAGGACGGGCAGGCGGTCGAGGTCATCGGCCAGCCGCTTGAACTGCCAGTAGCGGTTGCGCGAGAAGCCGAGCCTGTGCACCGCATACAGCTCGAGCGAAGCGTGGCCGAACGAGCGCCACAGCTCGCGCCGCTGCACCTCGGCGAACCAAAGGACGGCGCAGCGGCGGGCCTCCTCGCAGGCGGCCAGGGACTGGCGCAAGGCGGCATCGACGTCCGCGGCGGGGCGGCCGGGGGCGAAGGCGGGGAGATCGAAATGGAGCATGGACGGGCTCGGTTTCTGGGAGGAATGGCCCTCTGATTGGCGTGGGCGAAATATAGGCGAAATTCAAGCGAAGCGCAAGGGGGAAAATCGATTAAATCATTGGTGTACTGTATACAACACAGACGGGAGCGGGGGCAAACAACAACGCTCCCGGCAGCAACCCGAAAACTTGCGCCGGCGCAACCGCCCTACCCCTCAACTCGCTCACCCGGCGCCAGCAACGCGATCCGGAACGGGAACAGCTCCGCCGCCATCACCCCGCCGCGCACGGCCGGGTCGGCGGCCATCAGCGCCGCGGCGGCGGCCGAGTCCACGGCCTCGAAGACGACGATGCCGAAGGTGCGCTCGCCGGCGTCGGTGGCGCGGCCGGCCAGCTTGAGGGAGCCGGCCGCCAGCAGGCCCTGCAGGTAGGCGAAGTGGTCGGCGACCAGGCGGGCTTCGTCGTCGGTGGGGCCGTCGGTGAGCATCCGCGGGCGCAGGGGGCGCAGCAGGTACGCAAACTGGTTCATCGACGCCCTCCCCGGGGTCAGGTCTTGAACTGCAGGTCGTACAGCTCCTTGTAGCGTCCGCCGGCGGCCAGCAGCTGGTCGTGGGTGCCGGTCTGCACGACGCGGCCCTGTTCCAGCAGGTGGATGCGGTGGGCGCCGCGGATCGTCGAAAGGCGATGGGCGATGACGATGGTGGTGCGGTCGCGCACCAGGCGGTCGATGGCTTCTTGGACCAGGCGCTCGCTCTCGGTGTCCAGGGCGCTGGTCGCCTCGTCCAGCAGCAGGATCGCCGGGTCCTTCAGGATGGCGCGCGCGATGGACAGGCGCTGGCGCTGGCCGCCCGACAGCGTGACGCCGCGATCGCCCAGCACCGTGTCGTAGCCCTGCGGCAGCTTCCGGATGAACTCGTCGGCGTTGGCGGCGCGGGCGGCCTCGCGCACCTTCTCCAGCGACACGTCGTCCAGGCCGTAGGCGATGTTTCGGAGCACTGTGTCGTGGAACAGGATCACTTCCTGCGTGACGACGCCCATGTTGCGGCGCAGCGACTGCGGATCCAGCTCGCGCACGTCCTGGCCATCGACCAGCACGCGCCCGCGGTCCGCCACGTAGAAGCCGGGGATCATGTCGATGAGCGTGCTCTTGCCGGCGCCGCTGCTGCCCACCAGCGCCACCACCTCGCCGGCGCCCACCTTCAGCGAGATGCCCCGCAGCACCGGCTGGCCGGGCAGGTAGGAGAAGTGGACGTCCTGCAGCTCGACCTCGCCGCGGGCGCGGCCCAGCTGGCGGGTGCCGGACAGCGTGGCGGTCTCGTCGGGCTCATCCAGGATGGCGAAGATGCGCTCGGCCGCGGCCAGGCCCGACTGCAGCTCGGCCCCGACCTGGCCCACGCTCTTGAGCGGCCGGACCATCGAGAAGATCACGAACAGGAAGACGATGAACATGTCCGGGGTCATCAGGCCGCCGGTGAAGACGCGGCTGCCGCCCCACCAGAGCAGGAACAGCCCGACGGCCATCGAGAGCTGCTCGGTCAGCGGGGACGAGGCCTTCATCGTGTAGTCCAGGCGGAAGACCTGCCGGAACAGCGCCTGGGCCTGGGCGGCGAACTTGGCGCGCTCGAAGCGCTCCATGGC
>VGXH01000010.1 GCA_016873405.1 bacterium | reverse complement strand
GTGACCGGGCGCTCGGTCGACGTCCAGGTGGCGGCGCTGCGCCGCAAGCTCGGCCGGGCGGGCGAGATGATCCAGACCGTGCGTGGCGTCGGCTACAAGATGGGCGACTGACGCCATGAAGCGACCAATGCCATGAAGCGCCCGACGCTCCTCTCGGCCACGCTCCTGCCCCTGCTCGCGATCCTGGTGACGGCCCTCGTGCTGGTGACGGCGCTGACCGGCCGCGTCGTGCGGGAGTTCGTCCTGGCGGACACGACCGGGCGGCTGCGGGAGCTGGTCGCCGTCGCGGCGCCGCGCCTGGCCGCGGCGGCCGCCGAAGGGCCGGAGGCGATCGCGACCCTCTGCCGCGACCTGGGCGCGGCGACGGCGGGCGTGCGCTTCACCGTCATCGCGGCGGACGGGCGCGTCCTGGGCGACTCGCACGAGCGAGTCGAGCGGATGGACGACCACCGCGACCGCCCGGAGGTGGCGGCGGCGCTGGCCGGGAATCACGGCCAGAGCCTGCGCTTCAGCGCCGCCCGCGGCGAGCGCATGCTGTACGTCGCGCAGCCGGTGCCGACGGCCGACGGCGGCCGCCTCGCGCTCCGGGCCGCGGTCTCCCTGGCTCGCCTCGACGCCGAACTGCGCCTTGTCTACCGCGAGATCGCGCTGGCCGGCCTGGTCGTCGGCCTGCTGGCGGCGGCGGTGGGGTACCTCCGTTCGCGCGCGCTGGGCCGCGCCGTCGGCCGGCTGCAGGCGGGCGCCCAGGCTTTCGCCGCCGGCGAACTCGGCGAGCGCCTGACGGTGGCCGACACGGTGGAGATCGCCGCGGTGGCCGAGGCGATGAACGACATGGCCGGCCAGCTCGGCGAGCGCCTGACCCTGGTCGAGCGGCAGCGCGGCGAACTGGAGGCCGTGCTGGCGAGCATGGTCGAGGGCGTGGTCGCCGTCGACCGCGAGGAGAACGTGATCGGCCTCAACGCGGCCGGCGCCGCGCTGCTGGGGACCACGGCCGAGCGCGCGAGCGGACGCAGCATCCAGGAAGTCGGCCGGCATCCGGAGCTGACCCGGCTGGCGCAGCAGGTCCTGGCCGGCGCGGCGCGCCTGGAGCGCGACCTCCAGCTGGGGCCCGGCTCGGAAACCTGGCTGCAGGTGCGCGCCTCGGGCCTGGTCGATGGTCGGGGCGAGCGCCTGGGCGCCCTGCTGGTGCTCAACAACGTCACGCGGCTGCGGCGGCTGGAGACCATGCGCCGCGACTTCGTCGCCAACGTCTCGCACGAGCTGAAGACGCCCATCACGTCGGTGAAGGGCTTCGTCGAGACGATCATCGACGAGCCGCCGGCCGACGAGGCCGACCTGCGGCGCTTCCTCGAGATCATCCGCCGGCAGGCCGACCGGCTCGACTCCATCATCACCGACCTGCTGGCCCTCTCGCGGCTGGAGCAGGACGCCGACGGCGGCGGCATCGAGCTGGCGCCGGAGCCGCTGGCGCCGGTGCTCGAGCGCGTGGCGCGCGATCTGGCGGCCAGGCGGCCCGAGCAGGCGGATCGCGTGCGTCTGTTATGCGGCGGCGACGTCCAGGCCCGGATCAACGCCGCGCTGCTGGAGCAGGCCGTGACCAACCTGTTGGAGAACGCGCTCAAGTACAGCCCCCCGGGCACGCCGGTGACCGTCTGCTGCCGTCGGCGGGCGGGGCAGGTCTGCATCGACGTCGTGGATGCCGGACCGGGAATCGCGGCCGAGCACTTGCCCCGTCTGTTCGAGCGCTTCTATCGTGTCGACAAGGCGCGCAGCCGCCAGCTGGGCGGCACGGGGCTGGGGCTGGCCATCGTCAAGCACATCGCCCAGGCGCACGGCGGCCGGGCCGAGGTCGCCAGCGAACCCGGCCGCGGCAGCGCCTTCACGATCATCCTGCCGGGAACGGAGATGCGATGAAGATCCACCTGCAACGCGAACTGGACGCCCTGCGCAAGCAGGTGTTCCACCTCTGCTCCCTGGTCGAGGACAACCTGGCGCTGGCCATCCGCACGGTGCAGAATCCGGGCGACGGCCAGCTGGCCGCAGTCCAGCGCCGGGACCGCGAGATCGACGAGCTGGAGGTCCGGCTCGAGGAGGAGTGCCTCAAGATCCTGGCCCTCTACCATCCGGTCGCGGCCGACCTCCGCTACCTGGTGTCGGTGCTGAAGCTGAACACGGACATCGAGCGCATCGGCGACCTGGCCGTGAACATCGCCGGCGCCACCCGCCGCCTCGGCGACGCGGACATGCCGCCCGCCGTGGGCGACAAGCTGAACCTGCTGGCCGCCAGGTCGAGCGCGATGCTGCGCCTGAGCCTCGAGGCGCTGATGGACCTGGACACGGCGCGGGCGCGGGCGGTGCTGGCGGCCGACGACGAGGTCGATCGCCTGTACCATGAAATGGCGACGATGCTGCAGGACCAGCTGGCCCGCTCGCCGCGGGAGGCGAACGCCATCTTCTGCTGGCTGCTGGCGGCCAAGAGCCTCGAGCGCGTCGGCGACCACGCCACCAACATCGCCGAGGACACGATCTACACGGTCGAGGGCGAGATCGTCCGGCACGGGCTGGGCTGACGCTCGGGCGCGGGCGGGGTTCAGCGCCCCCGCGCCGGGGCCGCGCCCTGCTGCAGGGCCGTCGCCACGGCCGGCGACGGCGCGCACAGCGACGGCAGGACCTCCAACGCCGCCTCGTACTGGCTGGCCGGGTTCCACAGGCACCAGCCGTCGGCGCCGGCGGCGCGCGCGGCCTGTACCTGCGCCGCCACGTAGCCGCCGTCGAAGTCCGTCACGCGCCAGGGGAAGGCCTGCAGCCAGGGCCGCACGGCCGCGTCCGGCCCGACCAGCTGCCGGAACCGCCGCGTCGCCTCCCCCACCAGCCAGGCGGGTTCGTCGGCGGGCTGGCGCCGCCCCTCGAAGCCGGGCGCGAAGTGCGACGGGTAGATCATCGGGCAGACGACGTCGACCAGTCGCGCCAGCGTCGGCACGTGCTGTCCCGTCAACGCCAGGTCCTCTGTCCTTTCCCAGGCCATGATCCCGAAGAGGTCGGCCGACAGGCGGACGCCGGTGCCCGCCAGCGAGTCGCGCACGGCCCCCAGGAAACCGGCGATGACCGCCTGCCGGCGCGCGGCCGTCCGTCCCAGGTCGCCCTGCCAGTCGCCTCGCCAACCGTTGGTCGGGAAGCGCACGTAGTCCAGCTGGATCTCGTCGACGCCGGCGGCGACCAGTTCGCGCGCCAGCGCCAGGTGGTAGGCGTGGACATCCGGGTGCGAGGGGTCCAGCCACGTGCAGCCGCGCTCCTGCCAGGGCGCCCCGTCGGGAGCGCGGAGCGCCAGGTCCGGCCGCCGCGCGCCGAGGGCGCCGTCCAGAAAGACGGCCAGCCGGGCCACGACGTGCAGCCCGCGCCGCTCGAAGCGGTCGAACATCTCGGGCAGCGACGGGATCACGGGCTCGGCGCGCCCGCGGCCCCAGGAAGCCAGCTGCGCCGCGCTGCGGTAGGTGACGGCGCCGTCGATGTCCTTGGCGTCGAAGACGACGGTGTTGCCGCCGGCGGCGATGAAGCGGTCGACGCGCTGCAGCACGCTGCTGACGCCGCAGGCGGGGCCGGTCAGGTAGATGCCGCGCACCTCGGCGCCGTCGGCCACCGTCCGGCGCACCATCGAGGCGATGACCTCGCGCGCGGCCGGGATGCGCAGGACCATGCCCGGGCGCAGCAGGTTCGTCTGCAGGCCGTTGGCGCGACGGACATCGGCGATCATGTCGTCAAGCGAGTAGTGGCCCGTGCGCTCGCGCAGGCGCGAACAGATGCGGTTGAGGTTGTCGCCGGGCTGGACGGTGTAGTCGAACGCGGTCGGGCGGGACGGACTCTCGCGGGAGGCGAGGCGGGCGGTGGCGGGCCCGTCGCCCGTCGGCGGCGGCGCGGCCGTGACGCGGGCGGCGCCTGCCGTCGCCAGCGCTGCCGCCAGCAACCACCCCGCCCGCCGCCTGCGCGCCAACTGCATGGAAACGACCGCCGTCTTCGTGCCGAGTGCACTGCCGGACGGCCCGCCGGGGCCGCCGGACGGGTCGTGGCAAGAAGCGCGCCGACGGGTCAGGCCAGTTCGAGGGTCACCGGGCAGTGGTCCGAACCCATCACCGCGGGCAGGATCCCGGCGCCGCGCAGGCGCGGTCGCAGGGCGGCCGAGGCCAGGAAGTAGTCCAGACGCCAGCCGATGTTCCGTTCGCGAACGCCCTTGCGGTTGCTCCACCAGGTGTAGTGGCCGCCGCCGGGCTCGAAGGCGCGGAAGGTGTCGATGAAGCCGGACTGCAGGTAGGCCTCGAATCCCGCCCGCTCCTGATCGGTGAAGCCGGCATTGCCGCGGTTGGCGGCAGCGTTCGCCAGGTCGATGTCCTGATGCGAGACGTTCAGGTCGCCGCCGAACACCACGGGCTTGCTCTTCTCCAGTCGCCTGACGAAGCGCAGGAACTCCGGGTCCCACTGCCGGCTGCGGTAGTCCAGGCGCGTCAGTTCCCGTTGCGCGTTCGGCGCGTAGACCGTCACCACGTACAGGTCCTCGTACTCGGCCGTCAGCACGCGCCCCTCGGTGTCGTGCTCGGCCAGGCCCAGGCCCGGGAAGACCGCCAGCGGCGGGCGCCGGACCAGGAGCGCGGTGCCCGCGTAGCCCGGCTTGAGCGCCGGGTTCCAGTGCATCGTCCAGCCCGGCCAGCGCGCCGCGATCTGGGTGGCGTGGGCGCGCACTTCCTGCAAACAGACGATGTCGGCGCCGCAGCCGGCCAGGAACTCGCCGAAGCCCTTGTCCAGGCAGGCGCGCAGGCCGTTGACGTTCCAGGAGACGAGCTTCATGCGGGGCATCCTCGTCGCGCTTCCGGTCGGGCCGGACGGGGCGGGGCGGGGTCGAACGCGCCGGATCGGGTCGGCCCCGATCGGCGGAGGCGCCAAGATGGCTGCGTCGCCTGCCGCCCGCAAGCGCGCCCGCGCCCGCGCCCACGCCCGCGTCCACGGCGACGAAACGCTGGCGGGCCGCGGCCCGTTGGCCGACAATGCCCCGCGGCGGCGCACTGGGGCGACCGCCGGCTTCCCGGGAACGGCGTGGATGAGCCCTGACGCGCGCGCCGGCCGCTGGCGCCGGTTCGAGAGGCCGGGCACGATCATCGCGATGATCGTGGCCGTCTCGCTCATGCACTACAGCACCGCGATGCACATCCACGAGGCGCACGGCATCTACCGCCGCCTGTACTACTTTCCCATCCTGCTGGCCGCGTTCCGCTACGGGGCGCGCGGCGGCCTGGTCGCGGCGCTCGGAACCTGCGCGTTCTACGCGCCGCACGCCTTGGGCCTGATCGGATTCGATCCTGCCTTCGCGCTGGAGAAGTCGCTCGAGATGGCGCTCTACTTCGCGGTCGGCCTGGTGGCCGGCATGCTGGTCGATCGCGAGCACGCCACGCAGCGGCGCCTGCGGCGCACGCTCGAGGATCGCGACCGCATGGCCGCGCAGCTGGTGCGCTCGGAGAGGCTGGCCGCCGTCGGCCGCCTGTCGGCCGGCCTGGCCCACGAGATCCGCAACCCGCTGGCCAGCATCCACGGCGCCGCCGAGGTGCTGGGCGACGACTTCCCGGCCGGGCACGCGAAGGCGCGCCTGGTCGGCATCCTGCGGGACGAGAGCCGCCGCCTGAACGATGTGCTGACGAGGTTCCTGACGTTCGCGCGGGGCGAGGCCGCCCTGCCGGCGCCGCTGGACCTGCTGGCCGAGGCGCGCGCGGTGGCGGAACTGGCCGCCCGGCGGCCCGGCACGGCGGCCTCGGTCACGGTCACCGGCCCGGCCGGCCTGCCGGCGGCCAGCGGCAACGCCGGGCAGGTGCGCCAGGTGCTGCTCAACCTGGTCCTCAACGGCCTGGCGGCCGCCGGCCCCGGCGGCCGCGTCGAACTGCGCGTCGACCGCGACGGCGACTGGGCGCGTTGCCGCGTGCTGGACAGCGGACCCGGCTTCAGCGACGAGGCGGCGGCCAGCTTCGGCACGCCGTTCTTCAGCACGACGCCGGGCGGCACCGGGCTGGGCCTGGCCACCAGCCTGCGCCTGATCGAGGACCTGGGCGGCACGCTGCAACTGGACCGCTCAGCCGGCGGCGGCTGCGTCGAATTGCGCCTGCCGCCGGCGGGCGCCGCCGCGAACGGAAAGGCCTGACGATGCCGCGCGTGCTCGTGATCGACGACGACAGCAACCTGCGCGAGGTCGTCGGCTTCATGCTGACGGAGGCCGGCCACGAGGTGCTGCCGGCGGCCGACGGCGAAGCGGGTCTGGCGCTCCTGGAGCGCGAGCCGGACCTGGTCGTGTGCGACATCCGCATGCCCGGGCTCGGCGGCATGGAGGTGCTGCGCCGCGTGCGCGAGGAGGCGGCGCCGGCGCCGCCGGTGATCATGCTCACGGCGCACGGCACCGTCGAGCAGGCGGTGCAGGCCATGCGCCAGGGCGCCTTCACCTACCTGCTCAAGCCGTTCGCGCGCGACGAACTGTTGCTCTCGGTGGAGCAGGCCCTGCACGCCGGCCGCCTCGAGCGCGACAACGACGCCCTGCGGCGCCTGCTGCGCCGCCGGCAGCCCGAGTGCGGGATCCTGCACCGCTCCCCCGCGATGGCGCGGTTCATGCGGGACCTGCGGCAGGCCGCGCCCTCGGACGCGACCGTGCTGCTGCAGGGCGAGAGCGGAACGGGCAAGGAGCTGGCGGCGCGCGCCCTGCACGACCTGTCAGCCCGCTGGGACCAGCCTTTCGTGGCGGTCAACTGCGGCGCGATCCCCGGCGACCTGGTCGAGTCCGAGCTGTTCGGGCACGCACGGGGCGCGTTCACCGGCGCCGCGGAGGCGCGCCCGGGCCGCCTGCGCGCCGCCGAGGGCGGAACCCTGCTGCTCGACGAGATCTCCGAGCTGCCGCCCGCCCTGCAGCCGAAGCTGCTGCGCGTGCTGGAGACGAGGCTGGTCGACCCCGTGGGCGGGCCCGCGCCGGTGGCCGTCGATTTCCGTCTGGTCTGCGCCACGAACCGGGATCTGGCGCAGGAGGTCGCGGCCGGGCGCTTCCGCGAGGATCTCTGGTATCGCCTGAACGTGGTGCCGCTGGTGCTGCCGCCGCTGCGTGAGCGGCCGCAGGACGTCCCCCTGCTCTGGGAGCACTTCACGTTGCTGCACGGGGGCTCGGGAATCGCCTCGGAACCCGAGCTGCTGGAGGCGCTGGCGCGCTTGCCGTGGCGCGGCAACGTGCGCGAACTGCGCAATCTCAACCAGCGCCTGGTGCTCATGCGCGGCGGCGACACGCTGACGCTGGCGGCGCTGCGGGAGCTGGCCCCGCACGCGGGCGGCGTCGCTCCCGCGGCATCGGCGCCCGACGACGACGAGCGCGACGGCCTGCCGCTGGGACCGCTGCCGCCGGACGGTCTGTCGCTGGTCGCCCTCGAGAAGGAGGTCATCCGGCGGGCGCTGGTCCTGTGCGGCGGCAACCGCAGCCGCACGGCGGCGTACCTGGGCATCCCGCGGCACGTTCTGCTGTACCGCCTGGCCAAGTACGAGCTCGACCGGGCCGAGCGCTGAGGGCGCGCGACCCGGACCTTCGTGAATAGCCGACACTAGCGCCGGCGACGAGGCCCGCCGACCCACTCCTCCAGCGCCGAGGCCAATCCGGCCGTCGTCGCGTTCCAGGTGTACGCGGCGCGCACCAGTTCGCCGCCGCGCGCCGCGGCCGCCAGGTGGGGCGCGGGGTCGGCCAGCACCGCCGCCACCGTGCGGGCCATCGCCTCGGCCGAGGACGCCCGGTACAGCCCGTGCTCCGCGCCGAACGCGCCCAGCCCGTCCGCCCCGGCCCGCGTCGAGACCACCGGCCTGCCGCACGCCAGCGCGTCGAGGATCTTGATCCGCGTCCCGGCGCCGCGCAGGAGCGGCACCACCGAGACGAGCGAGGCCGAGAAGCAAGCCCAGGGGCTGTCCACCGGTCCGAGCAGGTTCAGGCCCGGCCGCCCCACGAGGTGCGCCCCCGCCTCCTGCGAATCGTGCCCGGCGACGTCCAGGCGGGCGCCCGGCGCGGCCTCGAGCACGCGCGGCAGCACGCGCTCGCAGAACCAGGCCAGCCCTTCGCGGTTGGGCGCGTAGTTGAAGTTGCCCACGAACGACATCACGCCCGCTTCGGGCTCGCGCAGGGCGCTGCGTTCGGGCGGCGTCGTTCCATTGCGCACGACACAGACGCGGCCGCCGCCCACGCGCCGGCAGTCCTTCTCCGAACAGACGAGCACCCGGCGCGCCCGCTGCAGCCGGCGTCGTTCGTCAAGGCGGCAGCGCGCCGCCTCGGCCACCAGCGGCCACGTCCAGGGCTCGCGCGGCGCCGCCAGGAACCGCTGGAACACGACGCGGTGCACCAGGTCGTCGGCATCGACGACGAGGCGGTCGTCGAGCCGTGGCGGCACGAGGAAGGCCTGGCGGGGATAGCGGCAGACGATGGCGTCGAACCGCTCCCAGCCGTGCGCAACGAGTGCTTCGGACCAGGACGGCGAGGCGAAGCGGAGCGCGCGCGGCGGCCGGGGCGCAACCAGTTCGGCGCCCAGATCGAGCAGGCGCCGGATCCGGCCGCTCTCCGGAGCCGCCTCCGGCCCGCGGTCCGCGCCCGGCGCGACCGGCAGCCAGGCGGCCACCAGGCCCGCGAGGCCGGCGCGGGCCGCCGCATGTTCGTCGGCGTCCATGGGCGTCGAGAGCGTCACCGCGTGCCGCTCGGCCAGGGCGCGCAGCAGAGCCAGCGTCCGCTGGCGCCCGCCGTCGAACGCGGGCCAGGGGCAGCGCGGGGCCAGCATCAGGACGTCCAAGCGCACTCCTGCGGGGTCATAGCGGCCTCGGCGCGCGGCGGCGAACGGCGCGGACCGCCGGGTGTTGCAAGTGTCGTGCCGCTGCCCGGCGCCGGCCCACCGCGGACCGCGGCGGCGCCTCGACGAAGAGCCCCGGCCGTTACCGGCCGGGGCCCTCGGAGAACCATGTTCTCAGTCGATTAGCCGCTCCATATCACTTCAGCAGCAGCATCCGCCGGCTGAGCGACTGCCCGTCCACCTCCAGGCGGTAGATGTAGGCGCCGCTGCCGGCCGCCACCCCCGCTTCGGTGCGTCCGTCCCAGCGCGCGGACTGCTCGCCGGCCGCGATCGTGCCCTCGTGCAGGGTCCGCACCAGCTCGCCGCGCAGGTTGTACACCCGCAGGCTGCCGCGGCCCTCCCGCGCGACGGTGAAGCTGATCACGGTGCTCGGATTGAACGGGTTGGGGGCGTTCTGCGCCAACGCCAGGTCCCCGGTGCGCGCCGGCGGCACGGGGGTCGCCGTCGGGCAACGCTGGAACACGTCAACGGCCAGGATCTGGGGGTTGGCGCCGGCGTCGTAGGCATCCGGGTTCACCGAGAACCCGCGGTTCGATTCGCCGAGGCACTCGTAGTCGTCGTTGAACAGGTACTTGTACTCGATGTTCTGGGCACCGCCCGCCGGGAAGACGACGCGGCCGGTGTAGATCTTGTCCCCGGCCACGGCGTCCGGCGCGACGCCGTTGTCCCAAAGCCGGTTGAGCGACGGCACGTTCCAGTTGAAGGTGTCGTCGAAGTTGGGCGTGCCGGCGACGGTGACCACGTCGCCCGGGCGCACGTGCTCCCAGGCCGTGTTGTTGAAGTCGACCCGGAACACGATCGCCACGTCGCGCCACGTCGTCGAGCAGTAGTCGAACTTCACCGTCGGCAGTTCGAGCACAGGTCCGCCGTTGCTGCCGTTGCCGTACACCGCGTCATTGAGGAACAGCGAACGGTCGCCCTGGCCCGCGCACTCGTAGACCCCGTTCTGCAGGAACTTGTAGGCGACCTGCTTGCGCGATCCGGCCGGGAACGTGATGAGCGTCGCGTAGATGCCGTCACCGGCCGCGATATCGACGCCGGAGCCGTCGTCCACCAGCGTGTTGAGCGACGGAACGTCGAAGTTCAGGGGCAGCACGTTGCCGTTGATCGCGATCACGTCGGTCGGCAGGTAACCGATCAGGTTCAGGTCGACATGGAACTCGACCGCGACGGCGCGGGTCGTGAACAGCGTCGGGTCCTCGTCCGCCCACCAGAACTCGAGCACGTCCTGGGCGCCATTGGCGATGTCCAGGGTATGCACGCGGTTGTTGGCCAGCGGCTCCCAGACGCCGCAGTTGTAGTTGAACTTCCACTCGAAGTCCTCGCTGCCGGTGCCCGCGGCGCAGTTGCCGGCGTACAGCATGCGGACCTGCGCCTGCCAGATGTCGTTGCTGCCCGTGTCGGTCATGATGCCGGTGTCGCACAGCGGATCGAAGGTCAGCGGTGCCTGGTCGCCTTCGATCGAGAAGGCGTGCGGACCAGCGCCCTGGCCGTCGAGGAACGGACCGAACTTGCCGCGGAAGACGACGTCCTTGATGCCGAAGCAAGCCCGATTGGCCACGTTGTCGATGGGGATCGGGTTGTTGGCGTTGTCGGTCACGCCCGTCACGGTCACCGAGTAGAGCGAGGCCGAGGCCGCGATCGGAGCCGCCAGCGTCAGGCTGACCTTGTTGCCGGCGACGGCCGCGCCGGTGACCACGACGCCGCCGTTGAACACGAACTGGCTGCCGTTGGCCAGCACGCTCGTCGGCTTGATCGGCTCGTTGAAGTACACGTCCAGCAGGTTGCCGATCGGGTAGGTGGTCGGCTGCACGCCCGTGATGTACGGGGGATCGGGGTCGGCCGCCGCCTGCACGACGTAGACCGACATGTCGGTCATCGGGATGGGCGACGCCGTGTCCCACAGCGTGAAGCCCGGGGTCGACAGCTGCGAGCCGTCGTTCATCATCGCGTCGAGCGGGCCCTTCGTGGGGCCGTCCTGGGTCACCCAGGTTTCCCAGCGAATGGTGGCGCCGGCCGTGACGCCCAGCGTGCTGAGCAGGATCGGCAACTCCTTGAACGCCGTCGCGGTGTGCCAACCCAGCGCGCCGGGCCCGGCGGAGCCGATCCCCGCCCAGGACGAGCCGTTCCACCGGTAGCCGGCCTGCCAGTTGTTTTGCAGGTTGACGTAGAACATGAAGTCCGGCTTGAAGGGCGCCAGGCTCCACTCGAGCTTGCGGCCCCAGGGGTCGGTCTCGCCGCCGGCGGCGGTGTTCACGTCGATGGCCACGCCCAGCTGCACGCCCGACCAGCCGGCCGGGTTCTGGGCCAGACCCAGGAACAGGCTGACGGCGTCGTTGGTGGCGTAGGCGTCGCCGAGGTCGATGTTCGGGAACTGGGTGTCCCCGCCATCGGCGTCGACCAGGTTGCCGGGCAGGAAGTCGTTGACGCCGTCGATGACGATCGTCTGCGGCGTGGTGGCCCAGGACCATCCCGCCGCAGCGGCCACCATCAACATTGCCGCCGCCAGCAGGCGCGGCAGGCTGTGACGAGCACGCATGGGTCTCCTCCTTAACTTCACTTGACGAGCGAGAGCGGACGGGTCACGACCTGCCCGCGTGCGGACAAACGAGCGAAATAGGTGCCGGCGGCCACGGCGCGCCCGTGCGCGTCGCGGCCGTCCCAGCGCCGTTGGTGCCGGCCGGGTGCCAGGCTCCCGTCCGCCAGCGTGCGCACCAGGCGCCCGCCGATATCGTACACGGCCAGCGACACCGCCGTCGTCTGGCTGCCGTCGATCGCGAAGTGCACGATCGTCTCCGGGTTGAACGGGTTCGGCCGGTTGGGCAGGAGCCGGATGCCGGTGCCTGCCTGCGCCGGCACGTCGGCCACCCAGGTGCCGTCCGGCCGGCCGTCGCCGTTGGCGTCGACCACGACGGTCCAGGCGCCATCGACCACGGGCAGCGTGGCGGCCGTGTTGTTCGGGGCCGAGTCGCCACCCAGCGCCCCGGCCGGCGCCGGATCCCAGCAGATCGAGGCCGCCAGCGCGACCCGCGCGCCGGCGGGCACGGTGCCCGCCCCCAGGCCGTAGAGCGTGTGCCAGGGGATGGCCAGTTCGCTGCCCGACAGCGCGCCGAAGTTGTGGAACGAGTCGAATTCCGAGACGATCTCGCCCGCGCGGTCCTGCGTCGTCGTCGGCGACAGCAGCTGCCAGAAGCCGTCACCGTCGGACAGCGACTGGTGCTGGTAGCAGCCGTACTGGAAGTCGGGCCGGAAGCCGGGCGCGGTGAAGGTGGCCCCGCGCTCCCAGGCGTTGATCGCGGTCAGGTTCGTCTGCCCCAGGCCCGAGCCGGGGTTGACGTCCAGATAGAGCAGCCAGCTGTTGCCGCTGACCTGCCCGTCGATCGCCAGGTAGAGGTAGTCCGCGTCCCACTTGACGAGCAGGCGGTCGATCTCGTTGGCGGCGGTCCAGGCCGAATCGTTGGGATCGTCCAGGACCTGCGCGCCCGCCCACTCGCCGGGCTCGACGCGGCCGTCGATGACGATGCTCGTGCCGAGGATCGCCACCGGCAACCCGGGCGCTTCCAGCTCCGCATTGCCGTTGAGCGCCGCGTCGGTCACGGCCCCCGTCGCCATCCGCAGCGAGAGGGCGCCGAGGGCCGCCTGCGCGTCGATCAGCGCCGCCGTGGCCGCGTCCACCGCCAGCGTCAGGGACACCGAGGGCTGGCCGCCGATCACAACGGCGCCGGCGCCGAGGTTCACCTGGCCGCCGGCGCCGACCAGCGTGATGCCGCCGGCCGCCGCCAGCGACGCCGGCTGGTCGAACCCCAGCACCAGACGGTCGGTCTGCGGGTACCAGGCAGCGGCCTGCGCGGCCGGCCCGATGGTGTCGTGCAATCCGTCGGCCAGCGTCCGCAGTTCGGCGATCTCGCCGCCGGCGCCCGGCGCCGACGTGGGCCCGGCGTAGAGCAGGCACTGGAAGACGCCGCTGCCGCGGATCTCGTCCCCGCGCATCAGCATGCCGCTGAACTCGCCCTGGTGGAGAGCCCCGCCGTCGCCGAGCACGAGGGCCGCCGCCAGGCCGGTGTGGGGGTTGCGGAAGCCCATGTAGGAACTGTCGCCGACCCAGATGCGCTGCATCTCGGCGTTCCAGATGAGGTCCACCAGCGACGGCGAGAAGCCGGACTTGATCCAATGCGTGGCCGGGCCGACGCTGTAGGTGACCTCGCAGTAGGGCTCGCCGGTCGTCAGCGTCAGCGTCTTGGTCACTTCGGCGTGCGTCAGCGTCAACGACGCCGTGCCGGCGCCGACCGTCGGCGTCATCGCGTAGCCGGTGTGCTGGTAATCGGGCGAGACCTCGCTGAAGGCGCCGACGTGGTTCGGGTCGTTGTAGTCCCCCTCGGTGTCGGGCCAGAAGGCGTTGTCGACGCCGATGGCCGTGTCGTCGTAGCCGGGTCCCCGCACGAACAGGTTCACCAGCCGGCCGCCGTTGCCCTCGAAAACGGCGAACAGGCGGTCGTTGTGCAGGACCGCCTCCTGGTGGCCGTCGTTGTCGATGTCAGTCAGGTAGGCGGCCGTCGTCACGGCGTAGAGGCCGGCGGCCCAGCGCGAAGCTTCGGCGTAGATCATCGCGTTCTTGATGTGCGAAGAATACCTGTGCTGCCAGCCGCTGATCGGACCGCCCAGGTAGTCGTGCCAGCCCGTCTCGTGCAGGTTGGTCATCAGGACGTACCAGCCGGCCTGCGAGACGTTGTTGTTCGGCGCGGCCATGAGCGCGTTGTAGGCGTCGTTCCACAGCGCGCCGTAGTTCTTGCAGTTGCCGCCGGAACCGGCGCAGGCGCCGCTGCCGTTGCCGCCGTTGGCGGCAGGCACGAAGCCCGCCCAGTGGTTGTACCAGCCGTTGTCGCCGCCGCCGTAGCCGCCGTAGCCGCCGATCTCGGTGTAGGTGCCCGGCGCGACGTTCATCGTGTCGCCGGTGAAGTCCGGGTTGCTCAGCGCATCGGCCAGCTTCCAGGTGTGCAGCCAGCCGCTCTCGGTCTGGCACTTGCCCACGAACCAGTCGTAGGTCTCCTTGGCGTTGGGCGTGATCGAGGCCCAGCCGCCCATCTCGCCGATCGCCTCCCAGTCCTCGGCCAGCACGGCGATGCGGTACTGACCGACGCCGCTGCCGGCCAGGCCCGTCAGGATGTCCAGCGAGGGG